>WFWF01000001.1 GCA_015491275.1 Aquificales bacterium
TCACGCAGATCTTGTAGGAGCTTTGAACATATTGAGGGTGGGAGCTAAGCTCCTGAGACTTGGTTTTTACGAAAACCTGAAGACACTTTTTATCAAGCTTTGCAACCCTGTGAGGCTGAGGCTCATGGAGTTTTTCTTCAAAGTAACCCCCGAGTCCCTTCTTGGGATAGGGGGTAGTAGACATGGGTTGAGCCTGAGAACTGTGGAATCTAATTATTTGAACACATTTTGTTCCTGATTCCAAGTTCTCAGGCACCTTACTATCTGGTAACGTTTGCTTACTCTTGCAATTACAGTCATGAAAGATAATTTAAATTTACCATGAAAATTTGCAATTACAAAACATTCAAAGGTACGGAAACAGATTGAACGGGCATGAAGGAAATAATCCTTGCACTGCTTTCCGCAATAGTGTGGGGTACTGCTCCCCTTCTGTTCAAGCTCGGATTGAGGGGCTCAATACCTCCCCTTGCGGGAATACTTATACATAATGCAACCGCAACCCTATTTGCCCTTATCGCAATCCTTTTTACAAGGAGTAGTTTTTCTTATCCCCTTAAAGATGCACTCATAGTCTCCTTCGGCGGTTTTGTATCAGGATTTATAGGCTTGCTACTTTATTACAAAGCAATAAAGATCGGTGATGTATCCATAGTAGCTCCTATTGCCGCATCCTCACCTTTATGGGCAAGTGTTTTTGCCTTTATATTTCTCGGTGAGTCACCGAGCTTCTATAAAATAATGGGAAGTTTACTTATATTCGCAGGCATAACCCTTCTCTCTTTATCAAAATAAAGTTTATGCTATACTAGTAGAATCCATGATAAGGGTTGATATAGTTACACCCAAGGGATTGGCTTTTTCAAAGGATGTGAGCTCCGTAAATATCCCTACCGTTGAGGGAGAAGTGGGTGTGTTTGAAAATCATATGTACATGCTTACACTTTTAAAACCGGGACTCGTCTATTTTGACGGAAACGATAAGGACGGGATAGCGGTAACCTACGGTATAGTAGATATAACACCTAAGAAGGTAATAATCCTAAGCGAAGAGGCCTACGAAATGGGTGAAATTGATGTAGGCAAAGCCAAGCAGGAGTTTGAAGAGGCGGTAAAAAGGCTGGCAACAGCCCAAACCCTTGAGGAATTCACGGAGTGGGAGAAGATAAAGGAAAAAGCCCAAGCACTTATGACCATAGCGTCAAAGAGATAAGATTTTTTGATAAAAAGCTTGTATTTAAACAGCCGAAATTCCATAGGATTTCCGTTGATCTTGTTATATTTATATCAAAGCTTAAAGGTATAAAAAGAAGCAGTAAGGTAATAGATCTGGGAGCGGGATTTGGTTTTCTTTCTATTACAGTAGCTAAGCTTTACGGTTGCAGAGTGTATGCGGTGGAGAGGGATCCTCTGTTATATAGTCTCCTTGAGTACAATATAAATGTTAACAGTCTTGCAAATAAAATAGTACCAATAAAAGGGGATATAAAAAATGTAGATAGCTTGGTTGGTAGAAGCTCCTTTGATATATGCTTGATAAATCCGCCCTTTTACCACGGTCCCAGCAGTAACATTGCACGCACCGAAGATGACACTAAGCTTCATCATTTTATTAAAGCATCGTCTTACGCCATAAGGGACGGCGGTTATGTGAACATATTTTTCATCCCCAACAGACTATATGAACTTTTCATAGAACTTAACAAGAATAATATCCACCCCTTTTATCTAAGCTTGCTTTATCCGAAAATGGGGAAAAGACCCAAAAGGGTCATAGTATCATCCCGTAAGAATATTAAAGGCTTGCTTGAGTTTGATGAACCCTTCTTTATAAATACGGATAAAAGCTATACTTATCAAACTATTGAAACATTAAAAGGACTGAGTAGCAAGTTATAGTTTATAATAAATATCCCATGAGATTGCCCGCAAAGCTTGTGGAACGCATAGCAGATCGTATCATCGGAGAGTTGACTCAGGAAAAACTTCTTGAAATAGAGGATGAATATACCTTCAGAAAAAAAATTATAGGTATATTTAAAAAGGCGGAAGAGGAAGAAAGACAACTGGATGAGAAAGTAAAGGAAATACTCAGAGAAAAAATGGATCTGCTTAAGGAAACAAGCCTTGATTTTAGAAGTGCCTTTAACGCGGTTAAGGCAAGATTGGCGGAAGAAATGAACATAAACATCTCAAGAAGGGAAAGAATGAATCAGATAGCTAACATGATAAAAAATCTTATAATGGAAGATGAAACAGTTGAAATATACGATGAACCCTTTGTTATAAGAAAAAGGATAGCGGAGATATTAAGGGAAGCGGTAAGGGAAGAAGAGGATATAGAAAGGGAAGTGAGGGAGAGGATAAGATCCTATTCAAGAAACATACTGGAAGGAACACCCGAATGGAATCACCTTTACAGAAGGA
>WFWF01000002.1 GCA_015491275.1 Aquificales bacterium
TAGTTTAAATTTATAGAAATGGATAAGAAAGATAACATCAAAAATTTAACAATAGCTTTAATATTGATATCTTCCTTTGCAATAGTTGAAGCTGTAGGCGGTTTTATAACGGGTAGTTTAGCCCTTATTTCCGATGCGGGTCACATGGTAACGGATGCCATTTCAATACTAATAGCCCTTGTCGCCCAGATTATAGCATCAAAGAAATTGAACAGAAACATGACCTACGGACTTTTCAGAGCGGAGGCTGTGGCAGCCTTTTTTAACGGTATCTTCCTCATAGGCATATTTGCCTACATCTTTTATGAAGCCATAGAAAGATTTCAAAAACCACGCGAAATAATGGGTCTTCCGATGCTTATAATAGCGATAATAGGTCTTATTGTGAATATAATTGCCATGATCATACTGTTAAGAACATCTGAAAAGAACATAAATATAAAGGCTGCTCTCCTTCATGTTCTGACCGATACTCTCGGATCTGTGGCTGCTATTATAGCAGGCATATCCGTGTATTTTTGGAAGCTCTATATAATGGACCCGATACTCAGTATTGTTGTTGTCTTATTACTATTACCCAGCACATACAATGTTATAAAAAGCTCACTATCAATATTAATGGAATTTGCCCCCAAGGAGATAAACATAGAAGAGATTGAAAAGGATCTAAGAAATATTGATGGAGTTATTGATATTCACGATCTGCATATCTGGTCAATAACCTCTGGTAACGATATACTTACGGTTCATATAGTTACGGAAAAGATCTCTTCATCTCAAAGAATATTAAAGGAAGTTCATAAAATAGCTGAGAACTATGGAATAAGACACACGACAGTGCAGATAGAAAAAATGGGTTTTCCTTGTCCAGAAGTATGTCCAGTTTTTGAAAAATCAAAGAAAGGGCACACTCACTGAGGTTGATATTTAAATATCTATATACTATATTTTAGAAAATAGCATAATGATTGAGCTAAAAGGTCTAACGATACCCGTTGTGATTATTAAAATAAAGGAAAGAAAACCACTTCAATCTTTAAAGGAAGAAATAAAAGAAAAACTGAGCGGACCTCTCCTCAAATGGGGTTATTTTCTCATAGATTCTGATTCCCTTCTTACAAGAGAAGAAATAGACGAGCTTGAAGATTTCCTTCATACTATGAATCTGAACAGTGTAACCGCAATTGAAAAGAGGGAAACATCCAGAGAAGAAAGGAGATTACTGATAGTTGACCGTTGTTTGAGATCCGGGCAGAAAGTGGAACACAACGGTGATGTTCTCGTTCTCGGAGATGTTAACAGGGATGCAGAGGTAGTCGCAACGGGAAACATAATAGTGACGGGAACTCTGAGAGGGATAGCCCGTGCTGGAGTGATGGGAGATGAAGACGCGGTTGTTGTAGCATACAGGATGGAACCCCAAAGGATAGAAATAGGTTTAAGAATGGCAATATTAATGGACAGTGACAAAACATCCCCCGGTTATCCAGAGGTTGCTCGGGTTGAGGATGGAAAGATAGTCCTTGATAGGGTATAATCAGCCTTGTAGGAGGATTAAATGGCAAAGGTAATAGTAATAACATCGGGAAAAGGAGGTGTAGGAAAGACCACCTTAACCGCAAACTTGGGTATAGCCCTTTCCATGATGGGTAAAAGGGTAATAGTTATTGATGCGGATATAGGTTTAAGAAATCTTGATATGATACTCGGACTTGAAAACAGAATAGTTTACGATGTTCTTGATGTTTTGGAAGGGAATGTTCCGGTTGAAAAGGCCCTTGTAAGGGATAAGAGGGGAAACACTTTATGGCTCCTGCCAGCAAATCAAACAAAAAATAAAGATGCGGTGGATAAAAAGAAGTGGCTAAATCTTATTGATGCCCTTAAAAGTTTGGAAAATTATGATTACATATTAATAGATTCACCTGCGGGTATAGAAGAAGGTTTTAAAAATTCTGTTATGCCTGCTGACACTGCCCTAATTGTCGTAAACCCAGAGGTTTCTTCCGTAAGGGACGCGGACAGGGTTATAGGACTCTTAGAAAGCATGGATAAAAGGGATTATCACATAATAGTAAATCGTATAAACTGGAATCAGGTTAAAAAGGGTGAGATGTTATCCGTTGAAGATATAGTGGATATATTGAAAGCCCATTTAATAGGCGTAGTACCTAACGATGATAATCTCGTAGATTTCACCAACAGGGGAGAACCTATAGTCCTTGACAAGGATAGGGCTGTATCAAAGGCAATAATTGATGTAGCAAGAAGACTTACGGGAGAAAAGGTACCTATGATTTATCATAAAGAAAAGAAAGGCTTGCTCAGTAAACTCTTAGGGAGGTAAGAAATGCTTCCGTTTCTAAGATTCGGAAGAAAAAGCAAGGATGAGGCAAAGAAAAGATTAACCCTGATTCTTCAATATGAAAGGCAGGGAATCCCACCCTCTCTCGTAGATAACCTGAGGAAGGATATAATAGGCGTATTATCTAAATATCCACAGATAGATATAGACGATATAAACCTTTCTCTGAAAGGTGACAGGGAAGGTGTGGCTGAGATATACATAAGCATACCCGTAAAAGGATCTTAGATCAAAGTGCCTTTTCCATTTCCTTTATTTTTTCTTCTATCTCCGCGGTCCTGAGAGCATCTATAAGTTCGTCAAGGTTACCCTCAAGTATCTCAGGTAGCTTGTAAAGGGTAAGATTTATTCTGTGATCGGTTACCCTGTTCTGAGGGAAATTGTAGGTCCTTATCTTCTCACTTCTCTCCCCGGTTCCCACCTGTTCCCTTCTTTCCCTTGCTATCTCTTCTTCTTTCAACCTGTTGTAATAATCCTTAAGCCTTGCATAAAGTATCTTCATAGCCTTCTGTCTGTTCTGATATTGGGATCTCTCCTCCTGGCACGAGACCGTTATTCCTGTCGGTATGTGCGTTATTCTAACAGCGGTCTCCGTAGTGTTCACATACTGACCCCCAGCACCAGAAGCTCTGAAAGTTTCAATTCTTAAATCCTGAGGGTTAATATTAATATCCTCCTCTCCCGCCTCGGGAAGTACCGCAACAGTTACGGTTGAAGTATGAATCCTTCCTCCGGATTCTGTAACGGGAATCCTTTGTACTCTGTGAACACCACTTTCATACTTTAGCCTTGAATAAACATCCTTACCTTCCACAAGGGCAATAACCTCCTTAAATCCCCCGAGACCAGTCCTGTTGGTATTCAATATAGTTATCTTCCACCCCTTTTCTTCCGCATATTTTTGATACATTCTGAAAAGATCAGCAGCAAAAAGGGCAGCCTCTTCACCCCCCGCACCCGCTCTTATTTCAAGAATTATATTCTTAGACTCATTGGGATCCTTAGGGATCATCAGTTCTTTGAGTTTATCCTCAGTTTCCTCAAGCTTTTCTTGAAGACGCTTTGTTTCTTCCTCCGCCAATGCCTTTATATCTTCATCATCGCTACGAAGAAGCTCCTTAGATTCTTCATATTCCCGTTCATACCTTTGGTACAGCTTGTATGTTTCGTAAATTTCGGAAAGTTCTTTAAGCTCCTTATTAAGTTTCTGATACTTTTTTATATCCTGAACTATCTCGGGCTTTGATATTTCCTTTTGTAACTCCTCATACCTTTTCGCTATCCCCTCTAACCTTTTAAGTAAAAACTTGTTTTTCATTCTTTGCTTGTAAGTTTACCCTCCTCTATTTCAATAAAGTGGGGTTTTATCTTCAATTTACCTATGTAGAAAGGATGGCACTTATTACAAACCTCCAGCTGGACGGTTCCGCCCTTCGTTGACAGAAGGGTAAAAGTATTTCCACATCCGCAGACAAAAGTTGTTGGCTTAAGCTCTGGATGAATACCAGCCTTCATTAACACTACCTCCTCTATGCATTCATTGCCTTTAAAAATTCCTTATTTGTCTTAAACTTTCTGAGTTTATCAAGCAAGAACTCCATAGCTTCAACGGGATCCATTGTTGAGAAGAACTTTCTGAGTACCCATATTCTCTGTAACTCCCAAGGTTCCAACAACAGCTCCTCCTTCCTTGTACCCGACTTTTCAATGTTAATGGCGGGGAATATTCTCCTTTCCATTAACCTCCTGTCAAGATGAATTTCCATATTTCCTGTACCTTTAAATTCCTCATATATTACATCATCCATCCTTGAACCCGTTTCAATAAGAGCGGTGGCTATTATTGTAAGACTCCCGCCCTCTTCTATATTCCTTGCCGCACCGAAGAATTTTTTGGGTCTTTGTAAGGCGGTTGCTTCAATACCACCAGAAAGCACCCTTCCTGTGGGTGGTGTTACAGCATTTGAAGCTCTCGCAAACCTTGTCATGGAATCAAGTAGTATAACAACATCCTGTTTCAGCTCAACCATTCTTTTTGCCCTTTCAACGATTAGCTCCGCAACCTGCATATGTCTTTCTGGGGGTTCGTCAAAGGTTGAGGCTACAACCTCAGCACCGTCGCCCACTATCCTGCGCATCTCCGTAACTTCCTCAGGCCTCTCATCAATCAACAATATAATAAGGTGTACATCGGGATGATTGGTTATGATAGCCCTCGCCAGTTTTTGAAGTAATACGGTTTTACCCGCCTTGGGGGGGGCAACGATTAACCCCCTCTGCCCCTTACCTATTGGTGCCACCAAACTTACAACTCTCGTGGAGAGTTCATTAGGATCAAACTCAAGATTAAACCTCTCCGTCGGATGATAGGGTGTCAATTTATCAAAAGAGGGTCTCTTTCTCAGAGTATCCACATCCGCGGATAACCCGTTCACAGCCTCAATTTTTATTAGGGCTTTATACTTCTCATTATCCCTCGGCAGTCTGGCAAAGCCTATTATATTATCACCCGTTCTGAGACCGAACTTCTTTATCTGGGAAGGTGAAACATATATGTCGTCCCAGCTGGGCATGTAGTTATTTTCTGAACTCCTCAAAAATCCGTATCCGGAAGAAGATATCTCAAGAACACCGTTAACGAAAACCAAACCCTCTTCCTTTGCCTGTGCCTCAAGGATGCGTTCTATGAGCTCCTCTTTCTTCAATCCAGTTATCCTTGAAAGACCTAACTCTTTTCCTATATTTTGCAACTCCGTTAATGTTAACTTTCTCAAATCCTCAAGGCTGTAAGCTTTATTTTCCTGAGCTTGTTCCGTATCCTGCATGGCTCACACTCCTTTTTATTTTCCTATACAAAATTTGGAAAATATATTTGATAGTATATCCTCCGTCGTTATATCACCAACTATTTCCCCCAGCTTATTAACCGCCTCCTTCAAATGCACTACAGCAATTTCCATTCCCAGCCCCGATCTTACTGCTTTCCTGAAGCTGTTTATAGCTTCAAGCGACCCCTTCAATAATACAGAATGTCTCACCGAAACAAACACCTTCTGCCCCGTTTCCGCAATACCGACATTACCAATTATGGCATTTTCTAACTCAGGGATTCCTTCTCTTGTTATTGCACTTACCATTATTATAGACTTTCCATCAAAATTTTCAAGGGGTCCTTTAATGCCCAGATCAATTTTATTACCAACTATTATAACATTTTTATCCTTTATCCTCCTATATATTTCCATATCGTACTCATCAATTCCGGTACTGATATCAAAAACAAAGAGTACAATATCCGCCTCCTCTACTTTACTGAGGCTCCTTTCTACTCCTTTCCTTTCAATAGGATCTTTTGTCTCCCTTATACCCGCAGTATCCACCAAAATTAAAGGAATACCTTTTATATAAACATCCTCTTCAATATAATCCCTCGTAGTACCCGGAATACTGGTTACTATTGATCTATCTTTACCGGCAAGTGTATTGAACAAAGAAGACTTGCCTACATTAGGCTTACCGACTATCGCAAGTTTTATACCCTCTTTGAAAAATTTTCCCCTCTTGTAAGTATCAAGCAAGGATCTTATACCATCTTCAACCTCCTTAAGCAATGACATAAGCTGATCATGTTCTATTGAAGGTATATCCTCCTCTCCGAAATCAATATCCGCTTCTATGAGGGATAAAAGATCCATAAGTTTATTCCTTAGTGGTTTTATGATATTTGAAAGCTCACCCCTCAATTGGTTTACCGCGGATCTTAAAGCGATATAACCTTTTGCAGAAATGATCTCCTCAACCGCTTCCGCCTGCGTTAGATCCATCTTCCCGTTTAAAAAAGCCCTTTTTGTAAACTCACCCGGTTCCGCAAGTCTTGCACCCCCTTTTATAGCAAGCTCCAAAGCCTTTTTGAGTATAAGAGGATTTCCGTGAAGGTTCAACTCAACCATATCTTCACCGGTATAACTCGCGGGACCTTTATAGAATATGAGTATGCCTTCATCAATAACTTCACCCCTTTCATCCACAAGCTCACCGTAATGCGCATATCTCGGTTTTATATCCCCCTTGACTCTAAAAAAACCTTTAACTATATCGAGCACACCTTGCCCAGAAAGCCTTACCACACCTATGGCTCCTCTTCCCGGCGGTGTTGAAATAGCAACAATAGGCTCCTTCATAGGATCCTTCTTATAAAGGGTACTAAAATAAGGATACAAAGAATAAATATAGGTACATTTGTATGAAAGCAACCCGATTTTGACGCTGTTTTTTTCGCCTTTGAAACCCCTATCTTTATCTCTTTTGAAACGGAAGAACCCTTGGGATCCGTAACCGTAAATTTCACCGTGAAGCCCCCTTCAGATTTATATGTATGCCTTATAACAGTATTCTTATCACAATTGTCCACCGTATAAATCTTTTTACCGTCACCCGGGTCAAGCACGCAATTAAGCTTATCACCGTCCTTATCACTGACCTTCCAGTTGAAGGTAACTTCAAGAGGCAGTGTACCCTTAAGAGGATCCGCGGAGAAGGAATCTATACTGGGAGGATAGTTGGAAGGTTCTACGGTTATGTAAATCTCCTTTGCTACTTCCTTTTTCAAGCTGTTAATGGCAACACATACAGCCTTATATTTACCCTCTTCCCAGTATATAAAGAAAACATTTTTAGACGACCCTTCATAATCAAATTTTCCGTCACCGTCAAGATCAAATTTGTAACCCACAATACTGCCGTCCCTGTCACTCGCCTCACAGGTAAAGTTCACCTTCAACGGCGCCCTACCTTTTTGTCTGTCCGCGGAGAAGGAAATTATTTGAGGATCCGAATTGGCGGAAAGAGAAGTATCCAAAAGGGAAATAAAACCATCCTTAGAAACGGGATGATCATCCATAAAGGATCCTACAGTAACCGGAAAGTCGGAAGACCAAGTAAAACCTGCCACATACACACCCCTATTGGGATCAATAAGGATAGAATTTATACCGTCGTTATACTCACCTCCGAGATATGTGGAAGCAACAACACTTTGCAGATCAGCAGTCAGCTTAACTATACAACCGTCAAAGTTACCACCTGCTCGGGACATAAATGCACCGGAACTAACAGGAAAGTCCGGGGAACTTGTGTTACACCCTATATATATATAGCCATTTTGATCCATTTTCATATCCCTTGCTATATCAAAACCGCTACCTCCAACAAATGTTGAAATCAAAAGATCAGAGAGATCCGCGGGTAGTTTGGCAACAAATATATCACCGCCTCCCTTGTTAGTATTTTGAACAACACCTTGGGTGATGGGAAAATTCGCAGAAAATGTTACACCCGCCACATATACATTTCCGTTCTGATCCAAAAGCATCATGAAGGCAAGATCATCCATTAATCCCCCCAAATAGGTTGATGATAAAAGGTTAAGGTTCTGATCAAACTTGGATATAAAAGCTTCACTTCCAGAGTTATAAGCGGGATCATAAGCACTTGCGGTGGTGGGGAAGAACTGTGAAGTGGTAAATCCCGTTATATACACATTATTTCCGCCATCTACCACCACATGTGTTGCCACATCCCTGCCATCCGCCCCGAAAGGTATTGAAGATAAAAGGCTGAAGTTTGAATCAATTTTCAATATGAAGATATCATAATCACCCTTTATGGAATAGCCAGGAGGGAAGCCGGAAAAATCCCCCGATCTTGTAGCACCAGTTATATAAATATTTCCCGCGGAATCAAAGGTGAAACCGAATGCCATATCATCATCAGAACCGCCGAACAAGGTTGAAGCCACAAGGGTTTGAAGATCGGGAGTTAACTTCACAATGAACACATCATCAAATCCCCTGTATGTTGCAGAAGTAGTAACGGGGAAATCGGATGACCTTGTTCTTCCGAGAATGTAGATATTCCCGATACTGTCAATCTCCATAGCTACGGGATAATCAACTCCGCTTCCTCCGAAAAATGTTGATACTTCAAGGGTTGAAAGATCGGGAGAAAGTTTTGATATAAAAATATCATCTGGTAAATCCTTGTAAACACCCGGTGTAACGGGAAAGTTTGAGGAAACGGTTGTTCCAAGCACATAAATATTACCGTTTTGATCCATCTTTAATGAAATAATCTCATCCCTGTCAGCACCGCCCAAAAAGGTTGATGCAATAAGGGGATCAATAATAAGAGGTTTTGAAGGGTCATACTTTCCTTCCACCTTAAAACCGTAAGTATTCTTACCCTTTAAATGGTAAGAGACATCAATGTATCTCCTTTCACCACCCATGTACTGGTAGGCAACAGGCTTTGTGAATTTAACAGCACCCACCTCCGTATTAACTACCAGTAATCCGGCACCGTCAACCGATAAATTTTTGACACCCTCAAGCTTCACAGATATACTTTCCGGTGAAGAGCCGGGCTTGATATAAAACAACTTTTCTACATTTTCAAGAGATACCCTCAGGATCAAATCAATACCCTTAAAAACATCCTCAAACTTTACAAATCTGTAGGATTTGGTGTGAACACCCTTTGCAGGGTAGTTAACGGAAGAAACTGCTTCATCTCCGTAAATCCTCTTTGCCCTCCCTATTTTCTCAATAAAGACAATAGCCTTGTCACCTGCGGAAAATACATATCCTATACCGCCATCTTTTCTCACAAATACATAACCCGCCTTCAAGGGAGCATAGTAAAGGACTTTACCCGATACTTGACTCTCGTTCTTTATAAAGGGAACAGATATATAAGCGTGTGCACAAAATGATAAGAATAAAAATCCTATAATAAGGGCAAATACCACCATTCCGTGAATAATGTAATTTATCGGATTATCTCCGGTCAAGATAAATATTTTTATTAGTTTTAAAATTAAAAATTATGATGAAGAAGGTTATCAAAGTGGACGGTATGACTTGTAGCCATTGTGCTGAAACGGTAAAAAGAGCCATAAGTAATATTAATGGCGTAACACATGTGGAAGTTGATTTAAGCTCTGGTAAGGTAACGATACATGCTGAGAGGGAAATATCCTGCGATGAAATTAAAAGGACTGTAGAAGAGTGGGATTACAAGGTTGTTGATTGTTAATTTACCGAACCCTCATACGAAAGGTTTTATAAGCTTTGAAGAGGTCCTTTACAGAAGGAGATCGGTAAGAGAGTACAGAAACGAGCCTATAACACTCTATCATCTATCCCAATTACTTTGGTCCGCACAGGGTATAACAAGCGAGTTCGGATACAGAACTGCTCCTTCAGCAGGTGCCTTGTATCCCTTGGAAATATACTGCTCCGCAGAAAATGTTGAAGGTATTGATGCAGGTATCTATAAGTATGACCCTTTTAATCACCAGATAGGTTGTATAAAGTTCGGATTTTATAACAAAGAGCTTTATAAGGCATGTCTTTATCAGCCTCAGGTGGCGGATGCACCCCTCGTAATAGTAATAACAGCGGTGTTTGAAAGAACAACAAAAAAATACGGAAGCAGGGGAATAAGATATGTATTTAGCGAAGTAGGACATGTATCCCAAAA
>WFWF01000003.1 GCA_015491275.1 Aquificales bacterium
CCCTTACATCACCGTGAGGCATATATACATTTATTATTTTTATATCTCCGTATTCTCCCCTTATTATCCTGCTTTGCCTGTCAAAGTATTCATCGCCCATGCCTGCTTTAACATTGCTTAACTCTTCTCTTGAGCAGATGGCGACACCGTTGTATGTTTTTTGACCGTTAACATAGCACTTGTATCCTAAGCTTTCAAATTCTTTGTAGGGAAAGTTATTATCATCAACTTTTAATTCTTGAAGGCACAGTATGTCTATGTTTGATCTTTTGAGCCACTCTAAGGTGAGGTCTTTTCTCGCCCTTATTGAATTAACATTAAAAGTACATATCAGCTTTTCCATTGGAAAAAAGCAATTAAAAGCTTATTATAATATTCCTTCAATAGGAGGTGAATACTTTGAGTAAAAAAAGAATGCAAGAGGTTGCAAAAGAGCTTAATGTCTCGGTTAAGGAGATAAATAATGTACTGAGTGAGTGGGGATTTAAGAAAAAATCTAACTTTGCGTATCTTTCCGAAGAGGAATTGAATATAGTATATGAAACCTTTCAGGACAGGGTAAAGGTGGAAAAAGAAAAGGAGGAAAAGAAAGCGGAAGAGAGGGAAAAGAAGGAAGAGACGGCGGTAGCGGTTAAGGAGGAACAAAGGGAAAAACAGGAGATTAAGGAGGAAAAGAGAGAAGTTAAGGAAGAAAAAAAGGAGAAAAAGGTAGAGAAAAAGAAAGAGGAAGAGGAAATAAAAATACTTACAATACCGGAGGTTATAACAGTTAGAGAGTTGGCGGAAATGTTGGATGTGTCACCCAATGATATAATAGCTAAGCTTCTAAAAAGGGGTATTCTTGCAACCATAAATCAGGGTGTAGATCCGAATGTGGCAGTGGAAATAGCGGAGGAATACGGGTATCTTGCAGAGGTGAAGAAAGAGGAGGAAGAGAAGGAAGAGATTGAAAAGGAGGAAACAACGCCGGAAAATCTACAACACAGACCTCCAATAGTTGTAATAATGGGTCATGTTGATCACGGTAAGACCACACTTCTTGATACTATAAGGAGATCAAGAATAGCTGAGAAAGAGAAGGGTGGAATAACTCAGCATATAGGCGCTTATATGGTTGAAACTTCTGACGGCAAGAAGATAACCTTTCTTGACACTCCCGGTCATGAAGCCTTTACAAGTTTGAGGGCAAGAGGGGCAAAGGTAACGGATATAGCTGTACTCGTCGTCGCTGCGGATGATGGTGTAATGCCTCAGACTATTGAGGCAATAAACCATGCAAAGGCTTTCAATGTACCCATAATAGTAGCTGTTAACAAGATAGATAAGCCCAATGCGGACCCCATGAAGGTAAGAAGGGAGCTTTCGGAACACGGTCTCATTCCCGAAGATTGGGGCGGTGACACTATATTTGTTGATGTTTCTGCAAAGACAGGCCAGAATATTGAACAACTTCTTGAGATGATACTATTGCTTGCTGATATCCTTGAGCTTAAAGCGGATCCTACAAAGAAGGCAAAAGGTACTGTTATAGAGTCAAAGCTTGACAGACATAAGGGTCCAGTAGCAACGGTTATAGTTCAGGAAGGAACTCTCAGGGTCGGTGATATATTTGTTGCGGGAGCAACCTACGGAAGGGTTAGGGCAATGTTCAATGACAGGGGTGAGAGACTTAAGGAAGCTTCTCCATCAACTCCCGTTGAAATCCTCGGATTTGAAGATCTGCCGGATCCTGGCGATACACTCCTTGTAGTTGAAAGTGAAAAAAAGGCAAGGCAGATTGCAGAGCAGAGAAGGGAAAAGAAAGAACAAAAGGTGGTTACGGGTTTCAAACTTGAGGAGTTGTTTAAGAAAATTCAAGAGGGTGATATAAAAGAGCTAAATGTGATAATAAAAGCGGATACCATAGGATCATTGGAGGCAATAAAAAAATCCCTTGGGGAGCTTTCTACCGAAAAGGTGAACATAAGGGTTATACATGGTGCGGTCGGAGGTATATCCGAGAACGATGTTATGCTGGCAAAGGCAACCAATGCAATAATTATAGGCTTTAACACAAGACCGGATCCCAAGGTGAGAGAAGTTCTGGAAAGGGAAAAGGTTGATCTGAGACTATACTCCGTTATATATCAAGTTATAGATGATATCAAAAAGGCTATGGAAGGCTTGCTTGAACCTGTTGAAAAGGAAGTTCTGCTGGGTAGCGCTGAGGTCAGGGCTACCTTTAAGATAAAAGGGGCGGGTACAGTAGCTGGTTGTTATGTCCTTGACGGAAAGATTGTTAGAAATGCAAAGGCAAGACTTGTAAGGGACGGAGTTGTTATATACGACGGTGAGATAGAGAATGTGAGAAGATACAAAGAGGATGTTCAGGAAGTTGCAAAGGGTTATGAATGCGGTGTTAAACTTAAAAATTTTAACGATATAAAGGTCGGTGATATTATAGAATGCTACGAAGTGAAACTGGAAAAACCGTCGCTCTGAATATAAACGAAATCTATAAATCTATTCAAGGCGAAGGTTTCCTGGTGGGGTCTCCCTGTGTATTTGTAAGAATTCAGGGGTGCAATATAAGATGCCCGTGGTGTGATCAACCCTCATCCCTAAGTTTTGTTGAAAGAAAAATGAATATAGAAGATATATTTGAACACATTTCAAAATATGGATGCAGACATGTCGTTATAACGGGAGGTGAACCCTTTACCGAACAAAACATAAAACATTTGTGTGCTTTACTTCTTGAGGAAAATTATCTTGTTCAGATAGAAACCAACGGCACGCTGTGGATAGGGGGGATGGAAAAGTTACTTGATAAAATTTATGTTTCGTGTTCACCAAAGGAAGAGGCGGGTTTCAGGATTGATGAAAGGTTTGTTAATTTTATTAATGAGCTAAAATTTGTTATAGATGAAAGATTTGATGCTTCAATTCTTGAAAGAAGGGAGTTCAAACCCTTTGTTGAAAAAGGTCTTGTTATACTTCAGCCCGAAAATAACAGAAAGGAGATGATAAAAAAAGCTATAAACATTCAGGATGATTTTATTAAAAGAGGATACAATTTGAAGGTCATCCCGCAGATTCATAAGATACTCGGGATTAAGTGAAGTTGGAATGTCTTAATATTGCTATATAAAAATTGCTTGTAATTGTAAAAAGTAAAGCTTATAATAAAAATATCTGATGATAGATATAGTAA
>WFWF01000004.1 GCA_015491275.1 Aquificales bacterium
GTCTTTCCCTCAGCCCATCACACACGGTTTGAGCATTCGGTAGGAGTAATGTTTGTGGCGGATCTTATCTATGATAGGATTAAAGATTATATATTTTTAGATAAGACGGATAAGGAATATTGCAGAAGAATAGTAAGACTCTCCGCCCTCTTGCATGATGTAGGGCATCCACCTTTTTCACATACAGCTGAAATACTACTCCCGGATAAGAAAGATCATGAACACATGACCGGTAAGATTATAAAAGAGACTCAGCTCGGGGAAATTATAAAAAGAAGTTTCCGATTCACAGATGAAGATATAGAAAGGATAATAAGAGTAGCCACTGGAAAACCGAAAACAAAAACGGAATCAATCCTCGCAGACATAATAACCGGTGAGTTCGGAGCGGACAGAATAGATTATTTAAGAAGGGATGCCCTTTTCTGCGGGGTTTCCTACGGCTTATTTGACTATCAAAGACTACTTAACACAATAGATATGAGCGATTCCGGAAGGATATGCATAAATGTAAGCGGTCTCCGTGCCTTGGAAAATTTCATAGTAGGTAGATACTTCATGTATCTTCAGGTATATTTTCACAAGGTGGTCAGGATAATGAACCTTCACATACTTGATCTTATGAAAGATATATTCAAAGAATTTAATATAAGTGACATTTCAAACTACATAAAACTTAACGACACCTATATACTATCCTTACTGTTCACGGATAGCAGATATAAAAAGCATGCGGAAAGAATACTTGAAAGAAAACATTTCAGGGAAGTATTCTCAACAAAGAATAGAGATGTGTTTGAAAAGGTTAAAAGTGTACTACTTGAAAACTTTGACCCAGAGCTTATAAGATTTGATAAGGTTATGAAGAAGGCTTACGAAGGTAAAATTACTATAAGTATTAAAGGGCAAGAAATACCGGCTGAGGAAGCTTCCGAGCTTATCTCAAGTATGAGACCCATAGAGAGATACTCAATATATTCCGCCGATTATATAAGAGAAGAAGCATGCTCACTGCTAAGGAAATTGCCCTGATATTGGCTTATTGTTCATCGCTTATCAGCCTATTTTCCTTACATAATGTTGCGTCACCCATATTTGTTTACTCCTTAGTAGCGGTAATTCTCCTGTCCTTTATGAATGACTTTAAATTTAAGATATATATAAATAGAACCTTTCTAACAGTAGCGGGCTTTACCCTTGCAGTTCCCCTTCTACTAAGTATAAACATAGCAAATCTTTTTGAACCAATTTCAAACCTGCTTATTCTTGCTTTAATAATAAAACTACTTGAAGAAAAGAAAGAAAGGGATATATACCAGATACAGCTTATAAACTTATTCTCTGTATCAATATATACGGTTTTAAATCTGAATATAACATTTCTGATGATACTTTTAATTTACGGAATTCTGGCGGTTTCTTCAGTTATATTTCTAAACATTTCAAAATACACAGGTTCGGCGTCCATCAACAATAAGCATATAAGGAGGTACTTAGGTACGGGGATAGTTCTGTTTACCCTTACACTTATACTTTCCATTCCGTTGTTCATAATATTACCGAGGACTCCCCAACCGGTTTTCGGTTTTATTCAGAGGGAAGGAACCGCAAAAATAACAACGGGTATATCTTCGGAAGTCGTCATAGGAAAGGTTGGGGAGATACAGCAGGATAAGAGTGTTGCGTTCAGGGCGTATAATCTTAATCTTGAAGGAAAAACGCCCTATTGGAGAGTACAGGTATTTGATACTTATGAAGAAGGAATATGGAAAACCGAACTTAAAAAGTGGAAGGTTCCTATAGTACAAGGAGGAAATCCCTATTATATTATCCTGAACCCTACCGGAGAAAAATACATACCTCTACTTGATTACCCGACAGGCATAGAAAAGATTGAAGGATTAAAAGGAAAGATAAGGAAATTCATAGGCAATTACTTCCAGATGGATAGAAATATAAACACACCAGTAAGGATTAAAGCATATTATACAGAAAAAATTAAGGATGGTATCAGCTGGGAAGAGTATAAAAAATTACTTGAAGTTCCCGAAGATATTTCCCCCTACCTTAGAGATATAGCGGATAGAATAAGGAAGGATAACCAAGGTGTTGAAGATAGGATAAGAGCGGTAAAAGAATTTTTCTCCGACTTTGAATACACACCGGTGTTGCCCCGTTACGAAGGTGATCCTTTGGAATATTTTCTTAAAGTATCAAAAAAAGGCAACTGCGAATATTTCGCATCTGCAACAGCCTTGCTTCTAAGACTGCTTGATATACCAGCAAGGGTGGTGGGGGGCTTTAAAGGTGCGATTAAAAATCCTAACGGTAATTACTATATTGTTAAAAACTCCATGGCGCATGTATGGGTAGAAGCCTTTGTAAACAACAAATGGGTAAGAATAGATACCACACCCCCCTACACCCCTCCGGGCACCAAAGAAGTAAACAGGCTGGAATTATTAAAGGATTCAATTATATTCTTCTGGTATTCAAACATAGTTAATTTTTCAACCGAGCATCAAAAAAATATACTAAACTCTATCAATCCTCAGGAGTTAAAAAAGGCTAATGTAAAAAAATATATTCCTTATATATTCCTTACAGTTACTACAATTTTTATATTTTTCATTTTTAAAACCCAAAAAAGGACATCAACAAAGCTTTATTTAAGTCTATTAAAAAAGCTGGAGAAAAAATTCGGACCACAGATAAGAGATAAAACACCTACACAGATACTTAACTATTTAAAAGGGAAAAAGGAATATGTACATGCCGAATATATAATAGATGTGTATTTAAGGGACAGATTTTCAAAGGATAAGGTCAGCAAAGAGGAGATCAGAAAAGCCTTTAAACATTTGAAAAATCTATAATAGGTGACTATATTTTGATATAATAATAACCTAAAAGGGTTGAATAATGATTATGAGCAAGGATGAGGAGATACTTGAAGAACTATCAGAGTTTTTTAAGGCTTTCAGCCATCCCGTAAGGTTAAAAATAATCATTAATCTGATGGAAGGACCCCAATGTGTAAAAAACCTCGGAGAAACCCTTGACATGTCACAACCCAGCATATCTCAGCACCTTTCCATATTAAGAAATAAAGGTATAGTAGGATGCAGAAGAGAGGGTTCCCTTATCTGTTATTATATAAAAGACCCGCGAGTAAAAAAACTCTACAACCTATTAATTAAGGAGGAAATATCATGGCAGGAAAAGTCTTAGTTCTTGATGAATCCAATTGGCAAACAGAGGTTATAGAGTCCGATAAGCCCGTGTTGGTTGATTTCTGGGCACCGTGGTGCGGACCGTGCAGGATAATAGCTCCTATAATAGAAGAGCTTGCAGAGGAATTTGAGGGCAAGCTTAAGGTAGGCAAACTAAATACTGATGAAAATCCCAATATAGCCATGAAATATGGTATAAGGGCTATTCCAACCGTAATGTTGTTTAAAAACGGAGATGTAGTTGATACGCGGATAGGTGTCCAGCCCAAAGAGTCCTTAAAGCAGATGGTATCGGGACATGTCTCATGATTACGAATGTGTAATAGTAGGAGGGGGACCAGCGGGGTTAACCGCTGGAATTTACTGTGCGAGGGCTAAAATAAAAACCCTACTCATTGAAAAGGAAAACTTAGGGGGTCAAATAGCTCTAACCGATCTTGTTGAAAATTATCCCGGTTTCCCCGAAGGTATAAGCGGGAAGGAGCTTACTCAACGAATGAAAAGGCAAGCCGAAAAATTCGGACTTAACATAATGAGAAATGAAGCGATTAACCTATACATGGA
>WFWF01000005.1 GCA_015491275.1 Aquificales bacterium
ATTAACAATAATACATCCTTCAAAGAAGGGATCAATACTTGAAAATGAAAATCAACCAACTGTTGAAGAAAGGCAGATCAATACTGGCGGGCAGGGAGAAGGAAGCGGAGCTCCTTCTGGCTCACCTGCTGAAAACACACCCCCATCAACTACTTCTCCTGAAGGAAAGGGAAATAAGTAAAGAAGTGGAAAGGACCTTCTTAGAAGGAATATCCTTTTTAGAAAAAGGTATGCCCCTTCAGTATATCACCGGTGAAGTTTATTTTATGAATGTAAAATTAAAGACGGAAGAAGGTGTTTTTATACCGAGACCCGAAACGGAACTCCTTGTTGAAAGGATACTGGAGATCCTTCCGGAGGATTTTGAAGGCAAAGGTCTTGATATAGGAGGGGGTACTGGATGTATAAGCATAGCACTGCTTAAAGAGAGGAAAAATCTTGTTATGTATTCAACTGATATAAATGAAAGGGCTGTTGAGCTTATGAAAATAAACAGTCGGATAAATGAAGTCTCGGAGAGATTTTTTCCAGAGTACGGAGACCTACTCGGACCTTTCAAAAATATGAAATTTGACTTCATAGTATCAAATCCGCCCTACATACCTTACAGGAGATGGCACTACCTGGATGAAAGTGTTAAAAAGGAAGGATTCTTGTCCCTCATAGGTGGAAGGGAAGGGACGGAATTTTATAAAAGATTAGCAAAGGAAGTTGTTGATGTGCTTGATGATAACGGATTCATAGCCTTTGAGATAGGACACGATCAGGGGAAAAGGGTTAAGGACATTTTGGAAAGGGAAGGATTTAAGGTAAAAATATTCAGAGATTTCAATAACCAAGATAGAGTGGTTATAGGATGGAAATAATAGGCTTTATAACGGGTATAATCTTTTTTATAATTCTTGAAGGCTTCTTTGCGGGGTCGGAGATAGCCCTGCTTTCCGCGGATAAAAACAGATTGAAGGCTATAGTAAAGAAAAATAAATCCTCTTATGTGAAAAGCTTTCTTGATCACCCAGAAGAGTATATAACCCTAACCATGCTCGGATATACGATAAGCATAGTATTCGCAGCCACCCTCTACACATTAGCACTTATAAGATTAGCTTACTACTTTCCGACCCTGAAAGGATTTGAAACCCTGTTGGCGGAAAGCCTTGTTATATTCACCATAATATTCGGAGAGATAATACCCAAAAGCGTTTTCCACCATTATGCTGATAAGATAATAGTGCCCAGCCTTTTTATCCTCAGCAAACTGCGAATACCGGTTAAACCTCTATTGTACCTTGCAAAGTTGATAAGCAGAATAATATCAAGAAGGCTATTTAAAGAATCTTCCTACTCAATTAGAAGAGAAGATATACTTGATCTCCTCAGGGAAGAGTCAACCCTTAAAGAGTATGAGTCCATGCTTGTGTCCAACATAATCTCTTTCAAGACGAGAAGGGTAGGAGAAATAGTTAAGCCCCTTTATGAGATAGTCATGATTGCGGAAAATGCAAATGTGAAACAGGCAATTGAGAAGATAAAAAAGAGCGGTTACTCAAGAATACCCGTTTACAGGGTAAGGGTTGATGATATAGTAGGATATGTAAGTGCCTATGACTTAATAGGAAGGGACAAGAACGAACCCATAAAAAAGGTGTTAAGACCCATACTTTTTATATCGGAATTTACCCCCCTTCCAGAAGTTATAAAGCTCTTTAAGGAAAGAAGGGAACATATAGCGGTGGTGGTTGATGAGAGGGGCGTAATACTCGGTATAGTCACCCTTGAAGATATACTTAAGGAGATCATAGGTAACATACTTGATGAAAAGACAAGGGAAGATATCCCTATAAAGGAAATAGGACCCAACAAGTGGAAGGTTGAGGGAAGGCTTGAAATAAATGAACTTGTAAGGACGACAGGTATTAAAATACCCGAAGGGAGTTACAGTACTGTGGGAGGTTTTATTACCTATATGTTTGGAAGAATTCCCAAAAAGGGGGAGGAATTAAATTATAAAAACTATAGGTTCAAAGTGCTTGATAGCGATGGTAGAAAGGTAAAAAAGGTAATAGTTGAAAAGTTATGAAATACGAGTACAGATCTATTAAAGAAATCCCGGAAGATTTAAGACCAAGGGAAAAGATGTGGAAATACGGACCTTCCAATCTTTCCGATGTGGAGCTTATAGCCATACTACTCGGCTCAGGGACAAAAGGTGAAGATGTAATATCTCTTTCAAGAAAGATAAGCAAGATGGGATGGCAAACCTTAAAAGACATTAGCCTTAAAGAGCTTGCATCCATAAAGGGAATAGGAAAGGTCAAGGCATCTCAGATAAAAGCCCTTATAGAACTTGCAGAAAGGATAAACAACCCTTTCGGAGATACATACATAAGGTCTCCCGATGAAGCATACAAGGTGGTCAGGGATTATTACGATGGCAGAAAGGAAGTGCTCGTAGCCCTATACCTTGATATAAATTACAGGCTTATGGATAGAGAAGTTATAGCGGTAGGTAGTATGAACAGGGTCTTCTCCCAACCAAAGGATATACTCTATAAGGCGGTATCAACGGGATCCTACGGTATTATAATGGCTCACAATCACCCTCGGGCGGAGGATCTGAAGCCATCAAAGGAAGATATAAAGTTTACTTCAAGGGTTAAAGAAGCTTGTAACTTACTCGGTTTTGAGCTTGTTGATCATATTATTTTCAACGAAAAACATTTTATATCCATGAAAAGTCTCAATCTGATATAAGATCATTAAGAATTTTTAGAATCTCCTTTCTCAAAAGTGGATCCGCCAAGGATTCTATATGTTCCGCATCGGTTATAAACACATACTTTTTCCAGTCCACCTTCTCTGAGAGTAAAAGGGTGTGGGTATAAGGTATTACGCTGTCTTCCTTCCCGTGTATAAATATTATGGGAACGGGTTTTACCTTCTCTATCCACTTGAGGGGACTGTAATAGTTATCAAAAAACCAAGGTACAAATAAGGAAAAAGGATACAAAAGAAAGAAAGATCTCAGTCTGTCCCTTACTATCAGCCTGTAGTCCGCAAAAGGACTGTCCACAATAAGGGCTCTTATACTCTCTTTATACTCACTGTTTGCAGTGCAGTATATGGAAACAGCTCCCCCCAAGCTCTGTCCGAACAGTATGAGATTTTTACTTCTACCTATCTCATAAGCCTTTTCTATGGCTGAAAGTCCGTCCTCATGGATTCCCCAAAAGCTCGGCTTACCTTCTGATTTGCCGTACCCTCTGTAGTCAAACATGAACACATCGTAACCGTCCTCCAACAACCAATAAACATAACCTATGTAGGTGCTTATATTTTCCGCATTACCGTGGAAATGAACAACAACTCCTTTGGGCTTTTCCATTTTTGAAAAAATGTACCATCCGTGAAGTCTTATCCCGTCTTTACTTTCAAAATAAACATCCTTCTTCTCAATAACATCTATAAGCGGGTTCGGATAATACCTTTTATCAGGATAGAAGAAAAAGGAAGAGCATGAAATAAGGCTAAAAATAAACAAGAGTCCCCAAATTAACTTCCCAACTCTCACTATCTCCTTTAATACCATAATTTCCGTAAGCCCTTAACCCGAGATTTCTTGCAACGGATATATTCAAGGCAATTTCCATATTACCATATCCGGCAGATCTTTTATCGCTAAATTCAGTACCTCCCCTGAGGGAAAGTAGGAAAGATGCCAAGTTTCCTTGTTTAAGTATTCCTCCGTGACCGCCAGCGGAAAGGGAAGGATCAACCGCGGATACATATATTTCTGGAAGTAAAAAGAAAGAAACACCCAGCACATCAAAGGTGTAACCTCCACCTGTATTAATATAGGGACCGTATTTTACACCCCTTCTCTCAACACCGAAATCAACCTTCCAGGAGACAGGCTTTACAACCTTACTTACAGGCTCAAGGGAAACTATCCTTATACCTTTCCACCTCTGTAGCCACAACCTGCGTGAAGTCTCCTCATATCTGAACACAAATTCTGAAAACACGATCTCCGAATTTCTTCTGTAGCCCCCGATCGGATCAAGAAGATCATGGTAAGCGGGTCTGTAGGAAAATTCTAAGTAGCCACCGCTTTTATATCCGTAAGATACGGATATACGCTGTGAGTCATGAGAGAGGTGTGGAGGTACTGCATTTTCTACATTTACAGAAGTCTTTGCCTTTTCCTTACTTCTCTTTCTCAAAGCCTCAAGGAATTTCCTTTTGTAGTCCTTTCTTTTTACAGATCCCCTGTAATAAAGAAACCTTATATACAGAGATGCGAATTCGTAAAATACCGCATCTTTGCCCTCAGGTAAATCAACCTTACCTCTTGCCCACCTTTTTATTGTCTCAATATCATCATCGTCCATATTTTTCGCCATGGCGTTAAGCCTTCTAAGGAGGGAAGGTTCATATCTTATACCTTTTACCAAGTCCCTGCTTACAATAACCTTCAATGTATCAACAGGAATAACCCAAAAGGTTTTAACTTCCAATCTATCAGTAGGATCAGCAAAATTAAGCAAATAAAAGACATTGGTTGAACAGTTCTCCTGAAAGAAGTAGTAATAGGCATAGGTATCCTTAAGTTCAAAAAGATGAAGTTTTAACATATATAGATTCTCTTCAGATATATCTATATCATACTCCCACAGATCCCTGCCTTCTATGGCGGAGTACTCCCTTATTTTAATATAATAGGGAGCTATCGTATAGTAACCTTTGTAAAAACCGAAGATCCCCTTAAAGGCGTAAAAGGGACCGAAAGTCTCCCCCGTAAATGCCGCATAGTTTACTATATATGAGGTTACATCCCTCTCCCTGCCGTAAATCCTGAGGAAGGTGTGTCCGAACATTGAGGCGGGACTGTTTATATGTGAATCCGCAAAAACTATACTTAAATTATTACCCTTAACCTCCTCAAGGAATTCCTCCACTTCCTTACATTTTACATTTACATCCAAGGAAAGATACTTTTGAAGAAAGTAAGCCCGTGCTGGGTACTTACATGCAATAAAAGGGTTCTTTTGCAATACCTTTATAAAGGTAAGAAGTTCATCCTTCGGATCCCTTTTACCTCGTGGACTTACAAAGAATTCCGGATCGTCTATCTTACTCTCCTCACCCTCATACTCAAGAAGCAAAAGCCATAAAGGATGATTGTAAAGCTTCCTTTTTTCCGCTATATCCGTAAAGGGGGGACTCCCGAAAAGGGAAGTCCCCGTAAGAAGCAGGAATATGAATAGTTTAAAGAGAAGCAATTCTGTTTATAACTTCGTTAGGTGTTACATCCTCAGAATAAAAGATGTTATCAAAGTTATTCTTGAGCTTTGTGTAAAACTTTCCCCTTTCTGAAGAAGGAACATTCATAAGATCCGCAAGGGTTTCAAGATATTTACCCTCTCCGCGGGCTATATCCTCTGCAAGCTCATCCATATTGTTATAAACGAACTTCTCTAATCTTTCGTTCTTAACAAAGC
>WFWF01000006.1 GCA_015491275.1 Aquificales bacterium
CAATAGCCTTACCAGAAATCACCTTTGATAAGGGAACAATTTCCTTCACTATAGTTGCTTTAATTATAGCTATTCTGAATGCATCAAATGCACCCTTATATCTTGTTTCCATCAAAGCCCTTGTGAATATATTTTCAAGATAAAGAAGGGCTTCCACGGGTTTGTCGTTGAATCTTTGGTAAAACTCGTCATAATGTTCAATAATTTTCTCGGGTTCATCAAGTGTTTTTGAAAGGATAATATTCCTCACCTCCGCGGTCATATTCTCCCATAATCTTATAAGGTTTATTCCCTTCAGATAATAATCCTTTAAAAGCTCAAGGGATCTTTGAATGTTCCCGTCAATTATAAGGGTAAGAAACTCCCGCGTTTTCCCCATACTGAGAATACCCAGCAGGCTTTCCAATCCTTCCCTTGTTACCCTGTTTTCACCAAAGGAGGAAGCCTGATCAAGTAAGGAAGCCGCATCCCTTAAACATCCATCAGAAGCAACAGCTATCTCCTCAAGGGCTTCTACTTCAAAATCAATTCCTTCCTTTTTAGATATCATTTCAAGGTAGCCCACTATCTCTTCTTTTTTTACCCTTGAAAACATAAGCCTTTGACAACGCGAGGCTATGGTGGGGGGAATCTTATCTGCTTCGGTAGTGCATAGGACAAATATGGTTGAGGGCGGGGGTTCTTCCAAGGTCTTGAGGAGTGCATTGAATGCTTCCTTAGTAAGCATGTGTGCTTCGTCAAGGATATATATCTTAAACTTACCTTTCATGGGGGTGTAATTAACCGATTCCCTCAAGTTTCTTATGTCATCTATACCCCTGTTGGATGCTGCGTCAATTTCAATAAGATCTGGGAATACGCCCCTATCTATAAGGGAACAATTTTCACAAACACCGCACGGTTCTCCTTCCGATGGATTCAGACAGTTAACAGCCTTTGCAAGTATTCTTGCAACCGTAGTCTTGCCTACCCCCCTCGGACCCGAGAACATATAAGCATGGGAAATTTTATTGAGCTTTACAGCATTCTTGAGTATCCTTACAGGCACCTCTTGACCGACAACCTCTCTAAAGAACTTAGGTCTGTATTTTCTTGCGAAGGGTATATATTTTTCCATTACAACACTATTTTATCAGTATAATCTTTTATTGTGAAAAGAAGCTACCCTGTAAAACAGATGGATGAAGACCTTTTATCCAAATTAGTACTGGGTCTTATTGTACCGAGACCCATAGGCTGGATTTCTACTATAAGCAAAGAAGGTATATATAACATAGCCCCCTTTAGCTTTTTTAATGCGGTGTGCGATGAACCGCCGGTCTTTATTATTTCCGCAGGTGACAGGGATGACGGAAGTATGAAAGATACAGTTGAAAACATCCTTGAGACGGAAGTATTTGCAGTTAACCTCGTCACAGAAAAACTTTTACTTCCCATGAAAAAAACGGGAGAAGAATTCCCACCACATGTTGATGAGTTTAAGGAAGCGGGTCTTACACCTGAGGAAGGATCTGATATAAAGGCACCTTTAATAAAGGAATCACCAGTAAATATTGAGTGTAAGCTTCTTGATTATAAAAAAATTTACGATATGCATGTTCTTTTAGGAGAGGCGTTACGCTTTCACATTGAAAGTGGAATAATAGATGAGGCATTCAAGGTTGACTACAATAAATTAAAACCCGTAGGCAGACTTGCAGGCGACCTCTATGTAAAAGCCTTCGGAGAGTCGTTGATAAAGATATGATCATTAAGCACTTTTATGACAGAGAGGAAGTTTACCGATTCCTTAAGGAGAAAATAGGGATATTCTTTAAAGAAGCTGAAGAGAGATCGGGAGAGGGTATTTATCACTGTATATATTTTAAAGATGAATCCGTACCACCAGACATTATTTTCCGCAACGGTAGAAAAGCGGGTGTGAGGGTTTTCTCAGAAAAGGGTAGATACGCTATATTCGGACTTGAATCGCAGATAAAGGATTTTTGCGGTTTGCTTGCTAAGGAGAAGGGGGGGAAAAATCTGGCATTGTCTATATTGGAATCTCTGGTAAGATACAGCAGAAAATACTTCAAGATTGTTCACAACAGAAAAATACTTAACCTCGGTTTAAAGACAGCCATTATGGGCATACTGAATGTTACACCCGACTCCTTTTATGACGGCGGTATGTATATTAAACCTGATGATGCTCTTAAGAGGGCGGAAAAGCTTGTGGAAGAGGGTGCGGATATCATTGATATAGGGGGGGAATCAACAAGACCCGGGTCGGAGAGAATTTCCGCGGAGGAAGAAATAAATAGGGTTGTCCCCGTACTCAGAGAGGTAAGGAAAAAATTTCAAGATATATGGATATCCGTTGATACATATAAGTCATCAGTTGCCGAAGCATGCCTTGAAGAGGGTGCTGATATTATAAACGATATAAGCGGTGGAACCTTTGATCCCAATATTTACAAAGTTGTTTCAAAATACAGATGCCCCTACATTATGAATCACATAAGGGGCAAGCCTGAAACATGGAAGAGCGAACTCATTTTCTATGGAGATGTGGTTTGGGAGATAAAGGAGTGGTTGGAAGACAAGATATATAAATTGAAGGAGAACGGTTATATGAACGAGGAAAATATAATAATAGATCCTGGTATAGGATTCGGTAAAAACCCCGAGGATAATTTGGAAATAATAAAGAGGCTTGATGAACTTAAAATATTGGGGAAGCCCATACTTGTAGGTATTTCAAGAAAATCTTTTGTAGGTGTTGTCCTTGAGCTGTTGCTGGCTAATAAAAAGTACCCACCAGAAGAAAGACTTTATGGTACAATAGGTACAACCGCTGTAGCGGTTCTAAAGGGTGCAAACATAATAAGAACGCACGATGTAAAAGAAACAAGGGAAGCTATAGCCCTTGTTGACGCTATAAGGACTTTCCGCAATGACTGAGATTTTGCAGATTTTTACTGTAAGAGATCTTTTTGATATACTTGCGGTAGCCCTTTTTATCTACGGGATAATCTACTTTCTTGTTGTTACAAGAGGACTCCAGATCCTTCAAGGCTTAATGTTAATAGGATTGTTCTGGCTTCTTGCAGAGGTCCTCCAGTTTAATACTTTATCGTGGATATTTGAGAAACTGTGGACAGTAGGTTTATTTTCAATAGTAGTTATTTTTCAACCAGAAATAAGGAAAGCCCTTGCGAGGATAAGTGAACAAACTAAAATGCTGAGAATATTTACATCGGAGGAAATGCTCATAGACAAGATAGTAAGGGCATGCAGATTCATGTCGGACAGACAGATAGGTGCCTTGATTGTTATAGAGAGAAACACATCCCTTGATAATATTGTGGAAGGTTGCGTAAATATAGACGCTCAGGTAACCGTTGAGCTTCTAATAACCATCTTCTATCCTATGACACCACTCCATGATGGTGCTGTCGTTATAAGGAATGATAGAGTGGTTTACGCTTCTTGTGTCCTTCCTTTATCAAGGCATGTTGAATTGCCCAAGAAGTATGGTACAAGACACAGAGCCGCAATAGGTATAACGGAAGAGAGTGACGCAATAGCCATAGTTGTTTCGGAAGAGACGGGAGAGATATCCGTGGCAAAAGATGGAAATCTTGAAAGGAATCTTGATCCTGAGATACTGAGGGATGTACTGATGAAGGAACTCGGAGTCAAATATGAAAAGGATTGAATATATCTTTTATAAAGATTGGAAGTATAAGATAATATCCCTTTTTATAGCAGTAATATTGTGGGCAATAGTGAATTTGGGAAACA
>WFWF01000007.1 GCA_015491275.1 Aquificales bacterium
CCCTTTGCGGATGATATTAGAAAAAGATTAATGGTAAAATAATACCTTTAGTGAAGAAACGAATAATAATCCTCGGTAGCGGTCCTAATCGTATAGGTCAAAGTATTGAATTTGATTACGCTTGTGTTCAAGCGGTCTTTGCGCTTCAGGAAGAAGGCTATGAAGCCATAATGGTCAACTGCAATCCAGAGACCGTATCCACTGACTATGACATATCCGACAGATTGTACTTTGAACCTATAGTTTATGAACATGTTATAGACATAATAAAAAGGGAAGAACCCGAGGGTGTGCTTATACAGTTCGGTGGTCAAACGCCTCTTAAACTGTCCCTTGCCCTTGAAAAGCAAGGTGTAAGAATACTCGGTACATCCCCGAGGAGTATTGATATAGCTGAGGACAGGGAGCTGTTCCGTTCTTTTATATCAAAAATAGGGATAAAACAACCGGAAAGCGGTACAGCAAGGAGCGTGGACGAGGCAAAAGCCATAGCGAAGAAAATAGGTTATCCCGTTCTTGTAAGACCTTCTTATGTACTCGGCGGTAGGGCTATGAAGATAATCTATGATGAGGAAGAGCTTCTCAAATATATAGGTGAGGCGGTTGAGGTAAGCTTTGAAAGACCTATACTTATAGACAAATTTCTTGAGGACAGTGTGGAGCTTGATGTTGATGCGGTGGCTGACGGTGAAGATGTTTTAATAGGTGCAATTATGGAACATATAGAGGAGGCAGGTGTTCATTCGGGAGACAGCGCTGCATCCATACCTCCCTATTCACTGTCCGAGGATATACTTTTGAGGATAAAGGAATATACAAAGAAGATAGCAAAGGCGTTAAATGTTTGCGGACTCATAAATATACAGTATGCGGTAAAAGGTGAAGATATATATATACTTGAGCTGAATCCGAGGGCTTCAAGGACAGTCCCCTTTGTGAGTAAGTCAGTAGGATATCCCCTTGCAAGGATAGCTGCTAAGGTTGCTGTGGGTAGAAAGCTGAGGAACTTGGTGGGAGAGGTGTTTGATCGTGTGGAAAAAGGTGAAACCCATCCCGCTTCCGACTTCCTTCCCAAGGATAGAATCTTTTATTCCGTTAAAGAGGTGGTCTTCCCTTGGAATCGTTTTCCTGAGGTTGATCCCGTACTCGGACCTGAGATGAGGAGTACGGGGGAGGTTATGGGTATAGACAAGGATTTTGGTATGGCCTTTTATAAGGCTCAGCTTGCTGCGGGTAATAGCTTGCCCCTTGAGGGTACCGTTTTTATATCAGTCGCGGATAGAGACAAACCCAAAATTGTTGAGTTGGCTAAGGGATTTATAGACCTCGGTTTTAAAGTATGTTCAACAAAGGGAACTCATAGGTTTCTCAGCGAGAAGGGTATAGAGTGTGAGCTTGTGCTTAAAGTCTCTGAAGGAAGACCCCATGTAGTTGATATGATAAGTAACGGAAAGATAGATATGATTATAAATACACCTTCAGGAAAGAGGGAGAGGAGCGATGCATACTTTATAAGGAGATCCGCAGTACAGCATAAGATACCCTATACAACGACCGTCAGGGGTGGTTATGCCATGCTTGAGGCTGTGAAATCATTTAAAAAGAAGGGTGACTTTGAGGTGTATGCCCTTCAGGATCTGTTTTGATAGAACAATCCTTCCCTTTTTGCCCTTTCTATAATTTTTAGTACCTCTTCATCTTCAAGTTGTTTAAAGTCTTTGTAAAACATACCTACCGCAAAGGAGCCTTCCTTTGCCTTGTAAAAGCAGAACACATTATCGCATAGCTGACCTATTTTTGAAACGGTATCCTCGGGACATACGGGTGATACTACCATAACTTCCTTCGCACCTTTTCTCTTTACATAGTTTATGCCTGCTATGACGGTGTAGCCTGTTGCTATTCCGTCATCAACAATGATTACCTTTTTATCTCTTACTTCTGGCTCTTTACCTCCCAAAAATTTATTGATCCTATCTTTTATCTTGCTTAACTCCTTTGCTTTAACCCTTTCAATCTCTTCTTCGGAAATCCTTGCGTATCTTACAACAGCTTCATCAATGTAGCTTATACCGTCGGGATCTATGGAGCCGAAGGCAGCTTCTTCGTTCCACGGTATGCCGAGCTTCCTGACTATGATTAGACTGAAGGGTATGTTGAGGACCTTAGCCATATTGTAGGCAATTTCTACGCCTCCCCTCGGTATTGCAAGAAGTACAGTATTTTCCTTGTCTTCAATTTTGTCTCTTAACAGTTCACCCGTAAGCTTACCCGCATGGGTTCTATTCTCAAAAAGCATTTTTATAAAAATCTTCTACTTTCTTTATAATATCTTCAACCCTTTCTACTTTCTCAACCCCTTCTATATTGTGTGTTTTGTATCCTACGATGTATTTACCTAGAATAAGGGCGTAGGCTATCTCGGAGAGTGTTCCCCAGTTACCCCCTATGGCTATCACCATGTCCCCCGTGGCAACGACTATCGGGTTCCTGTTCCAACTTAAACCCGTGTTTATCTTTATATCAACCCAAGGGTTAGCCTCCTCCCCTGTATAAGAGGGCATTATACCTATGGTCAGACCGCCTTTTTCCTTTGCTCCTTTACATACACCTTCCATTACTCCCGTTCTTCCCCCGCATACGACTGTTATCCCCCTTTCCGCCAATAGTTTGCCCACTTCATAGGCTACTTTGTACTCTTCTTCATTGGCTTGTGAAGAACCTATAACTGATACTATTTTCATTTTCCCTATGCTGTTACTTTTTTATGGAAAGTGATTTATATCCTTTTACCTTAGCCAATAAGGTTGTAAATGAACCGAAAACCGCCCTTTCTCCATAACCCAAACCATCCTCAACAAAATACACCTTCTCCATCATTCTAAAAACTTTAACTCTATCATTCTAAAAAACAATAACAAGTGTTAATAATCGTTCCTTGAATGATAATTTTGCGATAATATACAGATAGTTGTCAATTATCTTTTAATGAGCGGTAAATTGACTATCTACAACAGATTTTTGCATGTTAATCTCAAAAATTAGAAAAATAGAAAAGCGAAATTTAGAATGATGGGAAGGGGGAATCTAAAAGACTCCGTAGGTGGTTTTTTATCCAGGCTTCAACATAATCGGATTCTGTTAATATATGAATACAGTTTCTTATGAGGTCCTTAGGAAGCTCACATCTTTTATAAGGTGAATAGTTAATAAACCTTTTATCCTCTATGGCATATACACCCATTACATCAAGTACGCTATCAACTTCAAAGCACGGAATATTTGAAAACACAATGTGAGGTATTGTCTTTCTTGTTCCAAAAGCGTAATAACCTGTCCTTGATGTCGTAGTACAAATAATGTGATAGTTGTCTTCTGTTGTTCCGAAGTATATGAACCATCTGCGCTTGGGTCTTCCGTGTCTTCCATGGAATCTATCAATAACTATTACACTCCCCACAGGGAACAATTCTTATTCTCCCATAAGCATTTTGTATGTTTGTAATCTTTCTTCCTTTATTTTTTTATCCTCAACTCCCTCAAGTTCATCCTCATACCTTATTAACGAATTGGGCTTTCTATTGTAAGCTTTTTTCCAAGCTTTTATATCCTCGTGAGATGCATCGCTTACAACACGCGTTCCTATTGATTTATCCGCAAAAATCTCTATAAGTTTGTCCATGAGCTTTATCTCGTAATCAGAGAAGTATTTCAAATCCGGTTCGATTCCCGTAAGCGGATAAATATACACCACATTGCCCAAATCACTTTCCCTGACTAATTTATAGCATTTTCCTGTCTTGTTACCTTCCGTTTGTTCTATCTCTTTATGTAAATCAATGGGTACAGGTCCGTATTCCATGGCAACGTACTTCAATCCTATGGCAGGTCTTCCCGTTTCCCTTACGGATCTGAAATCAAGAAACGCAAGGTACTTGTAGAGCAAGGTTTTGGTTAGAGGTTTTTTTGTTTTTTCGTAATGCTTTCTTGCAAAATACCCTATAGCATTTTCAAGTTTATTTTTCCTTAACTTCAGCATTATCTTTCCCTCATTTACATTGCAAATTATATCAGGTATATACAGGAAGATATGACCGCAGTCACGGGAAAAAAGAGCTTTACATAAAAGAACAAGGGTTATATATTAAAAGGACAAACAACGGGGGGAAGAGTGATGAAGTTTTTTCATAAGGGTGAGAAAGAGAATAAGACGGAATTGGAAGGAGGTGAATTGAAAAGAGATCCTAAATTTATGGCACTTTTGGAAATAGTAGGCATTAAAATACCGGGTTATAATGCACCTTATAAAGATGAAAGTCATACATCTTCTGTGAAGGGAAACGAAAATGCGGAAACCCCCTCCGGATCAGGAGAAAGGAGGGAAGTAAAGATGGAAGCACCTAAAAACAGGGATGAAATACTTCTTGAGATACTTAAGGAACTTAAGGAGCTTAATGCGAATGTGAAGGCTCTTATTGTTAGAGTTGATGCGGAAAGGGAAGAAATGAGACAACTTGCATCCTTCATGCTTAAGGAAATAGATCAAATGCTCAAAGATTTGTCCAGAGGTATGGGTTGTTAATCTAACTTTCCTATTATAAACTCATTCTTATCCACATTCCTGACTATCCTCCCCGTATTCACATCATATATCTGTCCTTGAGTGTTAACGCTCAATCCTTTTTCCGCCAAAGCGGAGTAATCGTAGATATTTCCCTCTTCGTCAAGCCTTACCGGTTTTCCTTCATAGTTCAGGTAAAAGTTGGGATCGGTTCTCATGGTGTCAAGGACCTGTTCTCTTACTCCACTGTCGCTCCAGATCTGTTGTTTGAGTTCTTCCCCGCTTAAGTTTCTTGCCTGAAGCAGGGCTTTGTTGAATTCTTTGTTGAACTCTTCCCTGCTTACTTTATCATCCACTATTCCCATATCCCTCGCAAGCAAATAACCGTCTATTCCCATGGATACAAGTGTTCCCGGTCCGGGAAATGTTGAAGCTATACCGCTTGCCAATTCAAGGATGGCTCCTTTCACATCACCCGCTTGTGCCCTTTCGTAGGCAAAATAAGCCCCCACCGCAAGACCAGTCAGAGGAATTTTCTTCAAAATTGACTTTGCCCCTTCTTCTCCCACTTGTTTGATTATGGATTTTTCTATATTAGGAACAACACTGGAAATATTTTTCTGTATTCTATTTACAGCTTCCGGGTTTCTTTCAAATGCTTTTCTGGCTATATCATCCATTTCTTGAAGTATTCCCACTCTTTTGACAGGATCATTTGTTCTTATAAGCTGTTCCCTGAGCTCTATCATTCTTTGTGCTTCGCTGTCTGTAAGTTCTATACCATAACGCTTTGCATACTCCTTAAGCTGTTCAGGTTTGTTTATTCCCTCAAGTTCAGGGAAAGAACCTCTTGCAGAAGGTGGTGGTTTTACCTCAGGAGGTTTTTTACCTCCTGGCAAAGATTTTATTTCGGTTCCACCACCTCTCGGGATAGATCTCCGAGGAAATAATCCGAGCAAAGATGAGGCAAAAAATGCCCCCGCAAGGGCTTTTGCAATCGTTTCCCTGTTTGATAGAGATTCTTCTACCTTGCCTTCTGTACTTTCTCCTTCCGACTTTGCTCTTGCTATACCCTGACCTGCAAAGTTACGAAGATTTTTCAAACCACCTTCCACCTTGTCTTTTTGATCAGCCAGTTGTTTTTCAACATCTCCCCTGATATCCCTACCCTCCAAATTTGAGGTATCCACATCAACGTAACCTGCGGATTCGGTTCTTTCCTTAGCCATTTCCAAAACATCCCTTCTGAATTCCGAATCCGACACAAATCTGTTTATCAGATTGTCAAGCTCTTTCCAGTTGTTTTCGGACAGCTTTTTCAAAGCGGAATCAACACTCAAGTTGTTTTCCTTAGCATACACATCTATCAAAGCGGGAACCACATCCTTTGACATACTCAAGCCTTTGCTCTGTATCTCCGAGAAAGTATCCCTTATGCTCTTCAGTTCGTTCTCCGCATACCTCAAGTTCTCGGAAATAATCTTGGAAAAATCCGTACCGAAAGATTGCGTCTCTTCTCCTCTCCTGCCGGTACCGTACAAAGATCCCACTCTTCCGCCTTCACCCACCTGCGTCTTTTCCCTACCCCCAAATGTAATCCCCGCTTCCGCACCACCTTCCCTTCCGAGATACGTCTTTATACCGGGCAAATACTTAGGAAGTACTTTTTGCACCTTAGAAGGAAGCCTTTTCAAAATTTCGGAAAGTCCTATTGCAACTGGTGATTTTCTTGATGTTCCCGCACTCCCACCGAGTCCTATTCTGTAACCGTCTTCTATTTCCTTCAAAGCCTGCCATGTTTTTTCAACCTCTTCTGCAGATATTTCACCTCTTGCAAATGCCCCTACTAAAGCGGAATATACCGCCCTGCTTGTTTCCGACCATCCCTCGGTTTTTTCCTTCAGGCGGTTAACAGCTTCGCTGATCGCCCGTTCTCTTTGACCTATTTTTTGAAGGATCTCGCTTTCTTCAACCCTTCTCGGAATATTGTGAACAGAAATAATTCCCTGATCGGTTACTGTTGCTCCAACACCCCCAACCGTCACATGCCCTGCGTAGTTTCCTTCTCCCAATATTACGGAATATTCACCGCCCGTTCCCGTCATAAAGCTAAGTTTCATACCTTTCTCCGTAGGAACCAAAGATACCGCCCTGAGATCACTTTCACTGAGCCCCCTATCCGCCAAGAAAGATCTGATATCCGCTGTCAAGGAAGGATTAAGTGTACTCAAGTTTCTCATTAATACCTCACCGCTTGGAGCGGATATAACCGTACCTTTGCCGACCGGTTGCATCATTCCATTTTTATCAACAAACACATCTTTTGCACGAAATCCGTCACTTCCCACAAAAGAAGACACGAAATCTCCCTTGTCCGTCCTATACCCGGTAGCATAACCTTCCGACATTCCCAAGCTGTATGGTTTTGAAAAAGTGTTATGAGTTTCCGTCCCGATCGTAACATTCCCCCACCCCGTTGTATTTCCCGAGAATGTATTTATATTTGCGGTGTTTTGCGATACCGCTCCCACCGTTGAATTGGCAAGGGCGGTTGTAAGATCGGAATACCCCCTTACCCTTACATTCCCCGCTTCAAAGTTACCGCTTGCCATAACCTTGGTTCCGTGTTCTTCCCTCAGTTCACCGGACATTCCCTTTGCAAACTGGGTCATTGCATAGAGGGATCCCGTTGCAAGAAAGAGAGTAATTACCGGAATAAAATCCGACATCAAAGAACTTATCTGTGCTGCTTTATTGAAGGCAAGATTCAATCTGTCTATCTGGGATAATGTAAAGTCAAACTTTTGATTGTCACCGACGGATAGGAAAAGCAATGATACGGTTATAACTTCCGCAATTGACCACAAAACCAACCAAAGAAATGCAGTTATCCATCCGTAAAATATCCTTGCACCTATGGGAGTTATAAACAAAATTGCAAAAGCGGGTGTCAATCCCACAAGTATGGCACCTATTATCCCCTTCATAGCATTAAGGGTTCCGCCCCTTCCGAAATCAAGCATATTCAATCTTGCAAGGGCGCTAAGGTATGCCTCTTGGTAAGCTATGGCGGTGGCAAATTCCGCAGAAACCTGATTAAGGGCTTGTATAGTTATTGCTTGTCTTATCAGATTTTCTCCCGTCAATGCAACCGACATTAAAAACGGTGTAATTTGGCCCAAGTAAACGGGTATTTCCGTTTCCGCCACAGCAGAAGCACTGCCGAAAATTTTCGCCTTTATGTCCTTCCAAGCAAGACTGTATTCATTTGCCAAATCCGTACTTATCCTCGCATAGGCATTGGGACATGTTTCTACTATTCCCTCGGGGTATATACGGTTATAGTAGGTCGTGGTAAGAGCAACACAAAGTTTTCCCGTTCCGCAAACAAACTCATTACTCCACAGATCATTTGAATTGACAATAGAGATCCTATCTATATCCCCAGCAAGAACGGTGGGAATAATACAATCCCTTATGTAGTTCTCAATTGATAACCTGAGATAGGGATTTTTGGGTTGATAGGTAAGTGCGGGTCTCAAAAGTTCATATCCCGTAAAACATCCTTCATTCTTTTTGTACGCATCCGGTAAAAAAATGCCGAAAAAGGATACTATACCGTTTCTCACACTTCCTTCTATGGTGGAAAACCAAGAAAGGGGCTTTCCTATTATCCACGGTGCTTGTATGTTGTTGTAAGTAGATTTTGTACACTTGTCAATAACATTTACATCAACCTTTATCGTAACAAGCAAAAACCACAATACAACAACCGTTCCGTAAAACTTCAAAAGCCTGATGCTTTGCCTGTAATCACCCGCGGATGCTATAACCGCAAAAAGAAGAAGAATAAAGGAAAACCCTACCGCCACCTTCCAGAGGTCAACAAATTCTGCGGATGAAATATACGAATTCATGGTTTCAAGAAAGGAAGCCAGTTGCTTGCCGTAGTACCAAGTGTAAATGTTGTCCGCAAATGAATTTCCTACAATCAGCAGAATAAAAGCAAAAAGAAAAAGAACCATAACTCTAATATTAATTGATGTATTACACAAAAACAAGTTTTTTACATTTACTTCTTGACATCAAGATAATACGAATGTAAATTAGTTTCCGATGCTCCCTCGGGGGAGATTCTTCGTTTAGGACATATCTCCGTTTTCAAGTTACCGCCCTTCCGACTTTAATTCCGTTCGTCCTTCATCACCCGCAAAAACACCCGAGGGCGGTGATTTGAAAAATTCTTTTTCAAGGAGGTAGTGCCATGTGGAAGAAAGCGGGTAATGTAATGTTCAGAAGGGATGGAGATAGCTACATAGCTATCTATGAGGGAATGAGGTTCCGTATATACGGGAACCTCAAAAAAGCACTTGGATACTTATTTGAGTGTGATCTATTTGATTTGTCCACTACCAGAGAGCATGTTATTGGGTTTACCAACGGTGAAGCTGAAGCAGTTATAGTTCAGGAATAATCCCTCCCGCGGGCGGGCGGGGGCTCTGCCCCCTTTCGTGAGGGTCCGAACTCGTTCTTCCCGGGCCTTCCCGTAAGGGGGCGGAAGCTCCCTAAAACCCGCGGGAGGTATTCGTTATGGTTAAGGTCAAGATCTGGAGAATTTCGGACCGAGGAAAAACCGTATGGGCAATTGCAGAATTCCCTTCAAGGGAAAGAGCAATCAAATGGGCTACGAACAAGATATGCGGACTTATGAGAATGGGATATCTTGCAATTATTCAATTTGCATGACCCCCCTCTCGGGGGGGTATTCCTGCTTGTGAAAATAAGTGTTTTTAAATCCCAGCCTCCGGAACAAAAGGGCAAAAAGGGGGTTGAGATTTAAAAAAATCCTAAAGGAGGTAGGGTCATGAGGAAATATCTCGGAAATGCATTTAGCTTGCAAATGTTGTCCAAATTTCCTTCCACCTTAACGGTGGAAGAGGTAAGCAAGGAGGATATTCCCTCCGATGTTTACTCTGTTATTGGGCATCCCGATACTGCCAATGTTCTTACTAATGAATTAGGTTTTGAAGTAAAGTTCAACAGAGAAGCTATCAAGCTTGCTCCGGGCGACATCTTATATGTCGCCCAGCTTATGGGTGGACGTCTTCCTGAAGGAGCTACAACGCTTCCTGAGGGGTTCACCTTTAAGTATTTCAAAGTCACTATTGAGTAATCTTTTTCGCCCCAGAGGGTGTCCCCCTTTCTGGGGGACGGGGCTATTAATACCCCACCCGCTCGCCCTCGGCGGTGGGGAAATCCTATGAAAGGAGGTGGATCATGAAACTCGTTGGCGTAAAGATTAGGTTTGACTACGGCTACACCTTATTAAGAAAAGGAGTAGCCAAGAGAGCAGATTTTAGTTTCTCCGTAACACGATTGGGATTTACCAGACACATATGGGACTGTTGCAAGGGGCTCCTGGAGAGATATATCGGCGCTCCTCCCATTACAGGAGGAGCTACCCGTAACCCCGAGAAAATAGGCACGAGAGTTTATGAAATTTTGTGTAATTTTCATTTAATCAGATTTAGAAAGGAACACGGTATTATCGTCCCATTATATTGGCAAACAGGGAAAATAAAAGATATAACCATCTATCAACTGAAAAAATGGCGGGAAAAACTCCCGCCATACATCGGAACAGCAACAATAAGGGACGAAGATACAGGAGAAGAGATAGTAGACGAAGATACAATAAAATGGGGGCTGTATGTTCCCAAAACCTACATAGGCTCTCGGGGACGCCATGAGGCCACAATTGAAATAGTAGCCTTATGGTATCAAGAACTTCCATCTTGGGAAGAATGGGGAACCGCCATCGCAGAGGCAGTTGTTCCCAAACTTTCAGGAAAAGACAGAGCTACTGCCCTCCTTGAGATCGCAGAGGGCATGAAAGCTTGAAGTTTCTCCCGCCCCAGAGGGTGTCCCTTCGGGGACGGGGCTATTTATCCTCCCCTCCCCCCTCGTGGGGGGACTCCTATCTTTAAGCCTCTTGTTTCTCTCTGTGGGGCTTAAAGGTGGGAGTTTTCTTTGATCTCCTCGTACTCCTCAACAGTTCTGCTTATGCGGTAAAGGATGGTTCCTTCTTCATATTCCTCCCCAGCATAAAAGTATTCGTGAATTTTCTTTAAAACCTCAACCTCATCTTCTCTCAGTGTATGAGGCGGGGATGTTACTATTACATCCACTATTCCTGTTTCCTCATAAAGCTTTTCCGCTTCCTTTTCCATACCCGCGTGTCTAAGATAGTTCGCTATTTTCTTCCTTGTCTCCATAAACTTTGTAATGTCAGCAGAGTACGGATCTCCGGTTGCATACAAAAGTGCTACAAGTCTCTTCATGCCACCACCCCCTTAAAAGTCAGGTTTTGTTTTTACAGCAGTTCCAACGTTACTCCTATACAGGCCCACTCCGTGAGGGTTACCTCAATTTCCGGGTCAATCAACATCGGTACGCAAAATCTTCTTAACCACTTGTAAATAAGTTTCTTCAATGCGGACGAATACTCGTAAACCAAGTCCTCTGTTGTCAACACCGTTAACGTTTCCGCAGGTTGTGACGTCCAGCCGAACCCTCCCAAACATCCTTCAACTAAAATCGCATTCCCGTCTTCAACTTTTATGATCCTTCCGTAGTTGGGATCTTCTCCCCAGCTATCAATGGTGTAGCTTTCACCCTCCAGCTCCCGTAACACGTGCTTAAATGCATGCTTGAAAAACCTACCCCTGAAGGTGAAGTGTAACTTCGGTGGCCATTCCTTATTACGCCCCGCCTCAAAAATCAAGCGTGCAACAGCATACTGTAAATTGTCCTTAAACTCCCTATAGTAACCTTCTTCACTTCCGTAAATCTTAATATCCACCATATCCATCCCTCCTCGGTTGATGATATGCTATATTATAGCACATTTGTTTTTCTTTTTCAAGTCACAAAAGCTTTCTTATGTTAAACCATCCTTCTTTATCTATTACGAGTACATCCCTTGTTCTGGTGCAGGCGGTAAAGTACAGTTTTCTTTCTTCGTCGGATACTTTTACCTTTTTAGTCCATCTTCCCGAGACCCACACCACATCACCTTCTTCCCCCTTTTGAGAGTGCATGGTTGTTAGAAAAACGGGTACCCTCGGGTAATTTATTGCATAAAGTTTGGTCTTTTTATCAAGCATGCGGATCCATTTTTCTTTATCGCTGTGGAAGTTGTGAAGATACTCGTCCTTTTTTCTAAGGAATATTTCATAGGGCGGAAGATAGTTCTTAAAAAGATTCCACAGGTGAATATAACTCATCGTTTCCTTTTTGATTAATCCCTCCCATGCTTTGAATTTGCGAAGATCTTCCGTGCTTTCTATGTAAGGAACGGATATCCATTCCAGTTTTTCCTTCCACCACAACAATTCATGTCTGTGTCTTTCTTGAATAACAACCTTTCTCCTTTCATACTTTATAAAATCCAAAAACTCTTCCCTCGTCATAAACAAAACTTCTCCCCCTTCCCTTGCGGGAAGTATTTCTTTTCTGTGATCCCTGTACTTTACCTTATCAAGGAACTTCAGGGCAAAGGATAACGGTTTTGAGGGAACACGCCTTGATATATTCCTCGTATTCCACTTAACATATTCAAACCCGTGCCTTTTTGCCAAAACCTCCGGAAAGAGAAGAAACATCTGAGGATCGGATCCCTGAAATTCATAAATGTTCTGATCGCAATCTCCTACTATTACGATCCTTTTCAGGGAAGGGGAACCCGCAATTATTTTCTCAAAAGCATACCACATCAGGGGCGTACAGTCCTGAGCTTCATCAAGAGCCAGATATATACCCTCAAAGGAAGGATTTGAATATTCAAGTATATCCGCATAATCAATTGCGGAATTCCGCTTTTTAAAGCTTTCCCATCTCGCAATAAACCTGTAAATATCTTCCTCGCTTATACCCATTTCAAAAAAATCCCTGCCCCAGATTTTTATTGCGGTTTCAACATCCGTACGGGTATTCCTCATGCGGTAATAAAAGGCAAGCAAATAATCCTCCCTGCTCCTCGGTGTAAAAAACATTCCGGAAGAAAAAAAACCGTAACCGTGCTCCTTTGAAAAATCTTGAAGTAGTTTTCCGTCCATAACCGGTTTCCTCTTCATAAAGGAATAACAATAGGAGTGTAAAGTCCTTATGTTATCGGGAGATACATAACCCCGCAGTCTCCTTACCGCATCGTACGCATTTCTCCTCGTAAAAACAAGATACAAAGCTTTATCCGTCCTCCAAAATGTACACAGCTCCGCATATTTCTTAACATCCCTCTCTATCGCTGTCGTTTTCCCCCAACCTGCGGTAGCATCTATATGAATTAAAAGTTTATCCATCTTGTTTATAACATGCGGAATTATACCTTGCTTTGTACATTATGTCAACTCAAACACGGTGACGGGTTACACAGTAAGATGACGGGTAGGCATTTTAACCCGTCACCCGCCAAAAACCTGCAATATCAGTAACTTACACAACACGGGTGACACGTAGGTATTTTAACCCGTCACCCGTGAAAAAGCTTGTGTATCAATGCGAATACGACATGCGGTGACGGGTTATAGAAAGAAAAATTTTTTTTCTCAAAATTAATCCGGGTTTTTCCGGAGAAAAAAAACAAAAATTTCACACCCTTAACCCGTCACCCGGATCGGGGAAAGCGTTGATATTCTAAGCAAATAATGGGTGACGGGTCGGAAAACTTACCCGTCACCGGAACACCGCAAGATGGACGGAAGTTGTTGATTTTCAATGATTATGTGAGGTGACGGGTTGGAAAAGGTAACCCGTCACCCGGCAATTTAACCGTTCCTTCTTTGCTGACAATAGTTAACATCGCTTGACTACACTGTTAAGAATTCGTGTTCTGATATGGTGGGGAAACAGAGAAATGAGGAAGTAGCAGTAAACGAGTCTGAGATATGCGATAAGCGTTGAGGGAGACGGAATAGAGGAAGAGATACCTCCAGAGGGAACGGTCTCTGGACTACTCC
>WFWF01000008.1 GCA_015491275.1 Aquificales bacterium
AAACAATCCCCTGTTCCTACCTATCTCCACCTCATCCTCTATATCACTGAAAACCTTAGCATCACCCAAAGAGCAACTCGGCGACTTTGACTTTCCTATAAATCCGTGAAATATTCCCACATCCTTCAGGACATCCCTCGCAAATCTGTTTATTGAAGGAGTTAAATCCTCATTAGTTGAAACCTGAACCATCTTAATAAAACTATGCTTTTTTACAAGTTTTATGGGAAATCTCGGCACTCCTAATCCTACTCCCACCTCTGGACATACGGGTATAAAATTGACATACTCGGATATATCATTAAGCCAAGACAAACTTACATCCTTACCGTCATATCGGTAGGGATATCCCAAAAGACATGCACTTACAAGTATTTTAGGCTTTCCCATAGATGAACAGGATTTATTATATCTACAATATTTATCTATGCAGGCGGTAATACTATCAGCAGGATACGGAAGAAGGCTTTATCCCATAACCGATAATAAACCTAAATCCCTTATCAAGGTTGCGGGTAAAGAGTTACTGCTGAGGCATCTGCAAATCCTTAATGAACAGGGGATAGAGGAATTTATAGTTGTGACAAACAGCATGTATGAAAAGCAAATAAGAAATTTTTTAAGAAAGTTTCCTTACAAGGTGGAAGTCGTCGTAAACCCCGAACCCGAAAGGGGAAACGCCTCATCCCTATACTGTGTCAAAGGCAAGATAAAAGATACATTCGCACTTATTATGTCCGACCACATTTACGATAGTGTTTTCATAGAAGAAGCTCTAAAAGGGAAAGGAATAATTGTTGATGAACTCGGGAGATTCGTAGATATTGAAGAATCCACAAAGGTCTTGTGTGTAAGCGGTAGGGTGGAAGATATAGGTAAAGATATAGATAAATGGAATTGTTACGATACAGGATTTTTTATCCTTGATGCAGATATATTTGAAACCCTTGAAAGGCTTATGGAAGAAAAAAGAACCGTTGAAATTAGCGAACTGGTAAAGGAGCATAAACTTGAGTGTACCCATGTGTCCGGATTATTCTGGATGGATGTTGACACTATGACCGATCTTGAAAGGGCGAGGAAATTACTTATTGAAAAATCTGTTAAGGGGACGGGGGACGGTTTAATATCAAGACTTATAAACAGAAGAATCTCGGTAAAGATTACGGAAGCACTCATTGACCGTTTAACACCCATGCAAGCCACCCTTATCTCCTTCCTCGTGGGAATAATATCCTCAGGCATAGCCCTTATCTTCCCGCCCCTCGGGGGTTTAATGTATCAGCTCAGCTCCATACTTGACGGCGTTGACGGTGAAATAGCAAGGGCATCCCTGAATACTTCCAAATTCGGGGGATGGTTTGATTCTATTCTTGACAGATATGTTGATTTCTCATTCCTTTTAGCACTCGGTATATACCTTTCCCCTCCCTTGTGGATGTGGGCGGTCATATTGCTTGCTACGATGGGCTCCGTAATGGTAAGTTATTCAACGGAGAGATATAAAGGGGAATTCGGGGAAAACATATATAAAACAATAAAATTAATGAATTACATACCGGGTAAAAGAGATGAAAGAATTTTCTTTATAATGATAATGACCCTGCTCGGTTATATAGAGGAGCTTTTCATAATACTGGCTATCGTAACCAACTTAAGGGTTTTAGCAACAATTCTTCTGGTAAAACTTTACAAGGGAACAGGATAAAAGCCCTCCCCTATCTTTCCCTCTCTCCTCTGATAAACTCTTCAACCATTTTTCTTGCCTGATAATCGGGATACTGAACGGGGGGATGTTTCATAGTGTAAGCACTTATTGAATACAACGGTCCCGCCACACCCCTGTCCCTTCCCAGTTTGCAACATCTTATCGCATCTATTATTGATCCAGCACTGTTCGGGGAGTCTTCAACATCAAGCTTTGCCTCCACATACATGGGTACATCTCCAAAGAGCCTTCCCTCTATCCTTACATAGGCTATTTTCCTATCTTTAAGCCACGGCACCCAATCGGAAGGACCTATATGAACATTTTCCCACCCTATATCATAAGGTAATAGGGAAGTAACAGCTTCCGTTTTAGAAACCTTTTTTGTTTTGAGCCTACTCCTCTCAAGCATATTGAGGAAATCCGTATTTCCTCCGAAATTAAGTTGATAGGTCCTGTCTATCTTAACGCCCCTGTCAATGAATAGCTGGGTGAGTGTCCTGTGAAGTATTGTAGCACCGACCTGTGATTTTATATCGTCACCTACAACAGGTATTCCTGCTGACTCAAACTTCTGAGCCCATTCCTTATCGGAGACTATAAAGGTTGGCATGGCATTTATAAAAGAAACTCCAGCCTTCAAACATGCCTCCGCATAAAACCTTGCCGCCTTCTCGGAACCAACAGGGACATAATTTATAAGAATATCAGCCTGGGTCTCCTTTAAAACAGCCACAACATCCTCAAGTTCATCCTCCTTTTCATCAGCAAGCACAAAAGTTCTATCCTCGGGATAGTTTTTCATGTGATCCGCAAAACCGTCAAGAACTTTACCCATTCTGACCGTGACACCCAACTTAGGAACATCAGGTTCAAAAATTGCGGTACAGTTAGGAAGGGCGTATATAGCCTCAGAAACATCCTTCCCTACCTTTCTCTTATCAATATCCCATGCAGCAACAACCTCTATATCCCACGGTTTATAACCGCCAACATCCTCAAACATCAAACCGCTTACACCGACAGAACCTTTCTTTTTGTAATAAAAGATTCCCTGAATAAGAGAGCTTGCACAGTTACCTACACCTACTACCGCTATGCGTATCTTTCCCGCCATTAGCCTACCTCCTTCTCGGAATTTAGGAATAGGTCATTATCCCAATGTTACATATATCCCGAGTGCTTTATTATCGTATTTTAACTTTAAAAAACCCGCCTTGTCAATATTCCCAACAGATTTTTTAAACAAGAAAGGGTATAACTTTAACAATCATTTTCCATTTCAAAAGCTTAATGATCGTATTTTAAACACTTTTATGTTCCTTTAAATATTCATTTTTATATTTAACATAATTCCCAGCTGACTCTTTTATCATATTAATTTCCTCATCCCTTAGTTCTCTCACTACCTTTGCCGGAACTCCCGCAACAAGTACACCTGTAGGGATCTTCTTGTTCTGAGTGACAAGAGCCCCGGCCCCGACTATAACAAAATCTTCAATCTCAACTCCATCCATAATAACAGCACCCATACCGACAAGGATATAATTACCGAGGGTGCAACCGTGGAGTATGACCCTGTGGCCCACGGTTACATCATCACCAACAATAGTAGGATAAGTTTCATGGGTTACATGTACAACAGAATTATCTTGAATGTTTGTCCTCTTCCCTATCCTTATATAATTTACATCACCCCTTATAACCGTTCCGAACCATATACTTGAATCCTCACCTATCTCAACATCACCTATAACGGTTGCATTCTCGGAAATATAAACACCTTTACCTATTTTGGGATAGATACCCTTATACCCTCTTATAAGTCCCATCTTCCCAATTATACAGCTTAAGGT
>WFWF01000009.1 GCA_015491275.1 Aquificales bacterium
AAAAGGTATAGGTACAAATGGAAGGAAGAAAAAGAAAGAATAAAAAAGGTTATTAAAAACATACATACAAAACTACCAGAATTAAAATTTGAAATTTTTGGATTCGGCGCTGATACAGATGAAATGATAAAAAAACATCCCCTTGAAAAAGGCATACCTGATGTTTTAATAATATATGAAAAAAACAACTTCAACTATGTACTAACCTTTTTGGAAGTAACCGGTACCAAACAAATAAGGGAAACAGACGATATCTGGATAAGACCCGACAAGTTTGAGTTTGCTAAAAATCATCCCTACTTGGATATTTTTATAGCTCACTATGTAGATGATAAAAATTTGCTTAGATTCATATCCACGAAGGATACTAATAATTTACCCGAACCTAAGGAAATTATAATTAGGGGGAACAAGGAAATATATGTAATGTTATCCTTTGATCATGAATCCGTCATATCTTCGGATCAATTCATTGACTATTTGAAAGGGAAAATAGACAATATAAGATAAGCAAGAAGACTACTCCCCCGTTTAACTAAATCTACGCTCTAAGCCCCTTTCCGTAAGGTAAGGTTGTGCAGTGAGTCGCCCGTAAGGGCGATTCTTGGGTTGCATATAACAGAGTAGGAAGCCAAAATAATTTATGCATGTGGAGAGCTACAAGGGTGCGGTGCCAATCTCCACCTTGTTGATAAAAGATTAGGAGCTGGTTAGAAGTAGAAGGATTTAGGGCTCACCCACCTTACGGGTGGGTAGGGTCGGAGCGACCCGAACTGACGCCTGTAAAGAGGACAAGAAGCCCTCGTTGAAGCAGGAATCCCCGCGTGGGTCTTCCGGCTGGGGTAAAAATCCCCTACCGGAAGCTCCTTCCGTAAGGGAGGGGAGGTTCATCAAAGGCTGTGACACATAACTCTTATAACAAATTAAACGAAGATTTTATCCTGTTTTCAATAACGGACAGGCTGTAGCAGAATTTTCTGTCCTTCCTTTTTCTTTGCTCAACCTTTTTTATCGCATGTATAACTGATGTATGATCCTTCAAGCCGAAAGCTCTGCCTATTTGAATAAGGGAAACATCCTCCATCAATTTTTTTGATATATACATACATATATGTTTAGCATCCGTTATTTTCTTTTTTCTTGAACCCTTCTCAAGATCTTCCGGATTAAGCCCATAAAAGTTTGCAACTATACGCTTTATACGGTCAAAAGATATTCCCTCCTCCTTATCCGATTCAAGGTCTTCCGTACCGTAAACCTTTAATCTTGCTATAGCCCCTTCCACACTTCTTACATTATCTTCCGTATTTTCAAGTATGTAATTAATTATATCCCTTGTGGGATATATGTTATGTTCCTCAAGCTTTTTTATAACTATCGTCCTCTTTGTTTCCATATCAATATCAAGCTCCATTATAAGTCCCGCTGTGAATCTGTTTATGAGCCTATCGGATAGATCCGTTAGCTCTTTCGGATGTCTGTCACTTGTGAGAACTATCTGTTTGCCCAGCATGTAAAGATTGTTAAAAATATTAAAGAGTTCCAACTGAGTTCTCTCCTTATTTCTTAAAAACTGTATATCGTCTATAAGTAAAACATCAACCTCTTTGTATTTATCCCTGAAACCATCAAGGTTGTTTTTCCTAAGCATTCTTATAAGCTCATCAGAAAAATCATTTATTGATTTATAAACCACTCTGTAGCCGAGATCCAAGCTGTTGTTACCTATGGCGTGTAATATATGAGTTTTACCGACACCGACCCTTCCGTATATAACAAGAGGATTATAGAGATTTCCGGGATTTTCCGATACTTCCCTTGCCACTTGGTAAACTATTTTGTTACTGCTACCCACCACAAAGTTATCAAATGTATATCGCGAACATACACCGCTGTTATGTATCTTCTCCCTTTCCCCTCCTTCTTCCGGCTGTCTTCTCTCAACTACCCTTATATGAGGGTTGCTCACACCCTTAAGGAGAAACTCTTCAGCCCACCTTTTAAATTCTCTGTTCGGCGCTATAAGTACAAACGCGGTGCCGTTCCTTTTGATTTCAAACTTTCTGAGAAGGTTAATGATGCTCCTGTTCGCTTCTATTTTACAGAGACTGATAAGGCTTTCAATCCCTTCTTTTGTGGTCATAGGTTTCTCCTTGGAAAGGTTATAGGTCTTATGATATACCTCTGGGTCAGATCCGAGTTCCGTTAAATTTCAAGAAGTATGATTGATTTATCAATAGGACTAAAAAGTTTTTAGACTCCAGAGGAAACAATCTCCTCTTCCTATCTCAGTTCCTCCTTACTAATTAATTTCTTGATTCTTCTTATATTTTTTGCCTTGCCCGTTTTCTCATCAATATCAACCATAAGAGCGTTAAAGATAATATCGCCGTCACCTACCTCAAATTTTTGAGGCACACCGTAAAGAAAACGATGAAGGGGTTGATCGGGCTTAACACCTATTACGGAGTACCATGGTCCTGTCATACCCACATCCGTTATGTATGCTGTGCCCTTTTTTAGAATACACTCATCCGCGGTGGGTACATGAGTATGGGTCCCGTAAACTAAGGAAGCCCTTCCGTCCGCGTATATTCCGAACGCCCACTTTTCCGATGTCACCTCCGCATGAAAGTCAACGATAATTATACTGGTTTCCTCAATCACTTCGTTATATATGGCATCAAAGGTCCTAAAAGGATTTTCAAGATTACAATCAATGTAAATCCTCCCCATCAGATTTATAACACAGTACTTTACTTCGTTTTTTTCAAATATGCGGAAGCCTTTGCCGGGTGTTCCTACAGGATAGTTAGCGGGTCTTATAAGTATTTCAGCCCTGTCTATGAATTTAAATATCTCCTTTCTGTCCCATATATGATTACCTCCGGTTATAACATCAACCCCCATAGCCCTCACCTCGTTGTAAACCTTTTCCGTTATACCGAAACCTCCCGCAATATTTTCTCCGTTGATTATGACCACATCTATATCTTCCTCATCCCTTAAGGCAGGTAACAGGCGGGAAAGCGCCCTCCTACCAGGAGAGCCTATTATATCACCGAGTATAAGAAATCTCATAACTCCGCTTAATTATGCGGGTGGAGGGAGTCGAACCCTCACGCCCTTACGGGCACCGGATCCTGAGTCCGGCGCGTCTGCCAGTTCCGCCACACCCGCGAATAATACTTATATTTTACCTTGCATACTCTATATGTCTCGTCTCTCTTATAACAACAACCTTTATTTGGCCAGGATATTCCATCTCTTCCTCAATCCTTTGAGCTATATCTTTTGAAAGTTTGTAAGCCTTTTCGTCATCCACCTCTTCTGGATTAACTATAACCCTTATCTCCCTACCCGCTTGAATTGCATAGGCATTGGCAACACCTTCAAAGGATTTAATAATCTCTTCAAGCTTCTCAAGTCTCTTAAGGTAAGCCTCAAGGGTTTCCCGTCTGGCACCTGGTCTGGCAGCGGAAAGGGCATCCGCGGCACATACAAGGGCAACTTCTGGATACTTAACGGGTTCTTCCTCATGGTGTGCCTTTATGGCATTTAAAACAGCCTCCGGCTCTCCGTACTTCCTACACAGATCTATACCTATATCCGTGTGAGATCCTCCAAGCTCATGGGAGATTGATTTGCCTATATCATGAAGCAAACCTGCCCTTCTTGCAAGCTTTGCATCAAGCCCGAGCTCCTCTGCCATTAACCCCGCAATATAAGCAACCTCTTTTGAATGAAGCAACACATTTTGAGAATAGCTGGTCCTGAAGTAAAGCTTACCTATGTAGTAATAAAGTCCCGGGTTTATGTCATGAAGATCCAATTCAAAGGCTGCCTCCTCTCCCAGCTTTCTTATCTTCTCGTCCATTTCCTTCTTAACCTCTTCAACCACCTCTTCTATTCTGGCGGGATGAATTCTACCGTCTTGTATAAGTTTCTCAAGGGCTTCCTTGGCAATCTCCCTTCTGAGGGGATCAAAAGAGGATATGGTAACAATGTCAGGTGTGTCATCAATTATAAGATCAACCCCTGTAAGAAGCTCAAAGGTCCTTATATTCCTCCCTTCCCTTCCTATAATCCTGCCTTTAAACTCATTGCTCGGAAGTTCCACGGATGTAGTCGTGTAGTTAATGGCTATCTGAGGAGCAAGCCTTTGTACTGCAGTTGTGATAATATCCTTGGCTCTAAGTTCAGCCTTTGATTTTGCCTCTTCCTCAATCCTTTTCATTATCCTCACCGCTTCCGTCTGAGCTTCCTCCCTAACCCTGTTCAGAAGTTCCTCCTTAGCTTCTTCTTTAGTCAAAGAAGCTATCCTCTGCAGTTCAAGGATTTCCTTTTCCTTAAGCTCCTCCACTTCTTTCCTTTCCTTTTCCAGCTCCCTTTGTGCCTCTTCAAGCTTCCTCTCCTTCTCCTCAACACTTCTTTCAAGATTTCTTATCTCCCTTTCCAAAGTACGCAAGTCCCTTTCCCATTTGTATATCTCCTCTTCCCTTTTCTCAAGAGACTGCCATTTTCTATCAAGGCTCCTTTCCCTCTCATTTAATAATCTTTCCCTTTCCTCTACCTCTTCCCATCTTCTTGATAGTTCAGCCTCCACCTCTTCTTTATATTTGAGTTTAATCCTTTCCGCATCCTCCTCCGTAAAGGAGGATTTTGACTCTTGTGTTTTCTTACCTACAAGTAGATACGCAATACCTCCTCCGATGAGAATACCCACAACGGCTGTTATTATCACAAGTGTAACAACATCCATCTTCTCTACCTCCTCCTAAATATGTGATGGGGGGTAACAACAATATCTACTGGCACATCCCACTCATCGCGGGGAATTCTATCAAAAATTTGAAAATCAAAAGCAATACCTATTTTGAAGGCGGTTACCTTGCGGAGAAACCTGTCATAAAACCCCTTTCCGAAACCTACTCTAAAACCGTCCTTGTCAAAGGCAAGACCCGGAACAAAAACAACATCAATTCTATCTTCATCAATATGCTCTCCGCAGGAAGGTTCATAAACACCGAAGGCACCCTTCCTAAAATTGGATAGGCTTTTTACCTTAACAGCTTTTATTTCATTACCTTTAACAACTGGGAAAGCTACACATTTACCGCCCATAAGAAGGGATTGTACAAGAGGCAGTATATCGGGTTCACCCTTAAGAGGATAGTAAAATAAGAAACACCTTCCCCTTTTAACCTTATCAATCCTACAAAGCCTCTCCCTTATTTTGGAAGATAATTCAGTATATTCTTCTTTACTTAAAGCTTTCCTGTTATCTATGACAAACCTTCTTATATCTTCCTTTACCAATCTTCCACCTCCTTAGAAGGAGGGGAAGGCAAGTGATATAACCCGCCCTTGCCGTGGGGAACAGAGACCATGGAGGGCCTCCTTTTTTAAGGTGGGCACCCTCTCGGAAGCCCCCGCTCAAGCGGGAGTCTCCCGAAGCCCGGGTTCCCTAGAGGCTCCCATGTAGGCCCCAAACAAAATCCCTGCTCCCACGAACAGGGCAGGCTAACGGATTTTCACTCCATATTTCTCCTCAAGCTTACTTATCAGCTCACCAACAATTTCATTAACCTCTTCATTGCTGAGGCTCTTTTCATAACTCCTCATATAAAGCCTCACACCAACACTTTTCTTGCCTTCCCCTAAGCTATCACTCCTGTAAACATCAAACACCTTCACCTCTTCAACCATTTTACCCAAAAGGGATTTTATATCTCTTAATAATTTATATACCGAAACATTTTTGTCCATCAAAAGGGCTAAGTCCCTGATAACCGGGGGATACTTAGACAACGGTTCGTATCTTTTAGTACATTTTCCGGATCCTATTCTATCAAGATTTATCTCAAGATAATAAGAAAACCCGTCAAAATCGTACTTTTCGGTTATTTCGGAATGCAGTTTCCCCGCCACACCGACCTTTTCATTTCCCGCATATATGTATCCCCCCATATCCTCTAAAAAAATGGGTATATCCCCGAATTCAACAATCATAGGAACACCAAGAACCTTAGATATACCCACTATTATGGAAGAAATGTCCCTAAATGTCCATCTCTCCTCAGGATATATCCTTTTGTACCCCTTTAATAGCACCCCCACATGAAGCTCCTCCTTATCGGAAAGAACCCGCGACATTTCAAATATTCCTACATCCCTGTTATAGTTGCTTACATTGTAAGAAGCTGTCCTTAAAAGGGATTTAAGCAGTGACCTCCTCAATCTTTTTTCCGTTATATTCATAGGATTAAGCACCTCAACAGGCGTGCCTTCTATATTAAAAGGATCAAGATCTTCCTCATCCTCAAAGGGAAGATTTATAACCTCGGTTAGTCCGTTTGAGATGAGAAAGTTCCTTATCTCGGCTACATAATTCCTCTTCCTTTCTGCGTATGAAGGTATATATAAAGGTTCGGATCCGTACTCCTCGTATCCTTTACCCCTCATTATCTCCTCAATAATATCCACATCCCTTTTTATATCAAAACTGCGATAAGAAGGTACAGCCACTTTTATACCTTTCCGCAATCTTTCGGGTTCAAAACCCAGTTTCTTCAAGAACAAAACATCCCTATCATCAATTTCCTTGCCCGTATATTTCCTGTACGTTTCTTCCGACAAATGTATTAAGAGGGGCTTATACGGTTTTTTATAAACATCCTTAACCGCTACAACCTTCCCTCCCGCAAACTTAACCATCATCTCTACGGCAAGATCCTGGGCATTCCTAAGGTGTTCTATATCCACATTCCTTTCAAATCTGTATGAACTGTCAGTCGTTATACCAAGCCTTTTTGAAGATAGCCTCACGCGGGAAGGGTTAAAGTATGCAGCTTCAAGAAGTATATTTTTCGTCTTTTCATCAACACCAGTTTCTTTGCCTCCCACCACGCCCGCTACAGCAACGGGCTTCTTTTCATCCGCAATTACGAGGATACCTTCATCAAGCCTTTTCTCCTCCCCATCAAGGGTTACAATACTCTCACCCTTCCTTGAAGATCTTACTACTATACCGCCCTCAAGCTTTTCCAGATCAAAAGCATGAAGTGGCTGTCCTTCCTGAAGCATTATGTAATTGGTAATATCAACTATGTTGTTGATAATTTTTATTCCTGAAAGAAAAAGCCTTTTCCTTATTAAAAGGGGAGAAGTAGCCACACTGACATCTTTAATGATGACTCCCCTGTACCTGTAACAGTCATCATCTTCTATATCTATACTTATATCACCCGTGCCCTGGTAAGAAGGATAGGAAGGTGAAATCATCTCCTTATTAAAAAGGGCTGAGATCTCCCTTGCCACACCCCTTACACTCAAAAGGTCTCCCCTGTTGGGAAGTATATCCAACTCAATTACATACTCTCCTTCACCGAGTGAGGAAAGCACATCAGTTCCCGGCTTTTCATTTCCGTCACCGAGTACGGGTTCATTTTTAAAAGAATCTATCCCAAGATCACCGTAGGTTACGAGTAACCCTTCAGAAAGGACATCCCCGAATTTTTTTGCTCTTATCCTGTTTCCGTTTACAACCGCCCCTTCAGGAGCAACCGCAACAATCACATTCTCCGAAGGATCCTCCCATGCGGAGACAACTTTAAGTTTTCTATCACCTGTGTTTATAAGAAGCACACTGAGATCTTCACCCAAGGGTTCAACGGTCTCAACTACACCCCATATAATACCCTCTGAATTAAAGGAAAATTTTTCACATATAGCCTCCACCGAATGCATTGAAAGTTTATGGGAAACCTCTTCCGGATCAAGGGAATCTATATCAACAAACTCTTTAAGCCATGAAAAGGGAAACTTCATCTAATCTATTATACCGACTGATCAAGCATAGACCTTCTTTTTCTTCTTGAACATCACAAAGGCTATGATCTCCGCAACAGCCCTGTAGAAAGAAGGGGGAATCTCCTGACCCACATCAACGAGGGGATACAATGCCCTTGCAACCTCCTCCCTTCTTATAACGGGTACATTGTATTTCTCCGCAATCTCCACAATCTTTTCCGCTATCGCCCCTTTTCCCTTTGCAACAACAACCGGCGCCTTGTCGGTTTCCGCATTGTATCTGAGAGCTATGGCTATATGGGTGGGGTTGGTTATAACTACACTCGCCTTCGGTACTTCAGCCATCATCCTACCGCGGGCAAGCTCCCTCATCTTAGCCCTGAGCTTTCCTTTTACTTCAGGATTACCCTCAAACTGTTTATACTCTTCCTTTACTTCCTCCCTTGACATCCTTATCCTTCTTTCATAATCCCATCTTTTATAAGCCAAATCAAGAAGAGCCACACCGAAGGCAAATATGCCGAGTGTCAATACAACCGTAAATATGAGTTTAAGCATGGAGATTACGGATTCATTTAGGGGAAAAGCGGGTAATCCTACTATATGTTCAATACTGCCGTGAACTATAAAATAGGCAACTCCTATAAGGATTGAAACTTTCAATAAATTCTTGAACAGCTCAAACAGGGTTGTTAAAGAGAACATACGCTTCAAACCTTCAAAGGGATTTATTCTTTCCCATTTAAATCCGAGGGGCTTAAGGGTAAATATGAATCCGAATTGTGCAACAAAGGATGCTATAACTACCAAGATGACAACTATGAACAAGGGGGCAAGGGTTTTTGACAGGGTAAGGGAAATATCCCTTAAAAGGTAATCTATGGTTGCGAAAGCATTATCGTAGTTAATACTTGAAAGTGTTTTTAAAAAGCCGGCGGTTATCTTGAATAAAGCATATCCGGTAAAGAATAAAACTATTGTAGAAGCAAGTACGGTAAGTGATGTAGCAACATCTATGCTTTTTGCTACATTTCCCTCACTTCTGAGCTTTCTCCTGCGATAAGGAGTAGCCTTTTCCGTTTTGTTCTCCTGCGCCACCTTTTACCCCTTAAGGAAACTTATAACATCAAATATATACTCCCTCATGTGATTTGCCACCACAAGGCCTAATATGGGCAGGGAAAGTATAAATACAAAGAAACCAACCATAAGCTGGACGGGTAAGCCCACCATAAAAACATTTATCTGCGGTATAAACCTATTAACAACCGCAAGAATAACATTGGTGAGCAAGGAAGCTATGAGTACGGGAAGTGAAAGTTTTACACCGAGGGAGAAGCTGGTATAAAAGAGATTCAAAAACACATCTGGGTTTACGGAAAATATGTTAAACCCTCCAGGCGGTAAGGTTTTAAAACTGTCCATAAATCCAACAAGAAGTATCTCAGCACCCCCCAAAGAAAGAAATATGGCGGTTCCCATCATAAGGGAGAATCCAGCCATAACCGTTGTCTGAGGTTGTTGGGGTAAAAACATCATTAAAAATCCGAGACCCATACTTGTTGCAATTATCTCACCCGCTATATATATGGCATCAAATATGAATCTCAAAATAAGACCGGTTACAAAGCCGAGGGACATCTCGCTGATTGCATAAGCCAAAAACTGATAAAGGGAAGAATAATGGACAGTTTTAATATCCCCGAGTATAAAAACGGAAAAAGAAAGAGCCATGGTAAGGAATAGCTTTACATTAATAGGTATGAACTCCCTGCCGAATATGGGAACCATAAGAAGAAAAGAAAACATCCTTAAATAAACGAGGAGCAATGTTAAAAGTGCATCTATATCAAGAACGGGCATATCACTTAAGGTATGCGGGTATGTTTATAATCAGCTCCTTCGTATAATCAACCATTTTTGAAAGCATCCATCCTCCCAACAGGAAAACGGTAACATAGGCGGCAATGATTTT
>WFWF01000010.1 GCA_015491275.1 Aquificales bacterium
AGAATATGTCCTCGTTTTCAGTTACTCTTCCTTCCGTTCTAAGTAATACAAGTTTACGGGGAAGCCTTCCTTTGTAATAAACCCTTGCTATTGCCTCCTGTCCAGTATAACATCCCTTTGTAAAGCTTATGGCATACTTTTCAACACCTGCCTCAAGGGGCGAAAAGCCCTCTCTTAGCTCCTTATGTATAGCAGGAATCCTTCTTTTTATTCTTATATCTTCATATTCTTCTTGTGTTACCCTTTCCCCTTTTATATCTTCCTCTTCTATCTTTCCTATAATATCAAAGCCTACATCCCTTAACCTCAGAGTGTTATTAGCTACTACAACATTGTCCTTAGCTACGAAGGTACCCTCTTGCGGAACCGTACCTACCAATTCACGGGTGAACTCTTCCGCACCCTCTCCCCATACGAAGTAGTGATTGTTGGATTCTGTAACATCTTCAAATGTTACACGCATAGAAAGTTTTAATTTATTGAATAATTCAATAATCTTTCCCGCATGACAATCGGAATCAAGAAGATAGCTGTTACCCATATTTAAAACAAAGAACTCCTCCACGGGTGTACCGTTTTGTTTAAGCATCAGGTTGTAGTTAAATTGCCCTTCCTTAAGATTTAATATGTCATTTGTTAATATACTATTTAAAAAGGCAATATCCTCCCTATTACCCTTCATGCCTTTCAACCTTATCCTCAGTTCCTCACCCCTTACCAATATCTTGGATCTGTTTAACCTTATAAACTTCATCAAGCGCATTATAGATTGTATGAAGGTATGGTGCAATATCCTAAATCATAAGGTATTTTATAAATTATGTCGGGAAGGGTGCTTATAGTTGATGATGAGGAAGGTATAAGGGCTTCACTTAAGGAGATACTTGAAGAGGAAGATTTTAAGTCCTCCTTTGCATCAACGCTTAAGGAAGCGGAAGAGAAACTCAAGAATGAAAACTTCCATGTTGTTCTTCTTGATGTATGGATGCCTGACGGTGACGGTATAGAGTTTATTGATCGTGTAAAGAGCTTATCCCCTTACTCTGCGATCGTAACCATAACGGGCCACGGCAATGTTGATATGGCTGTCAAGGCAATAAAAAAGGGAGCTTATGATTTTATAGAAAAACCTTTTTCTGTTGACAGGATATTGCTTACAATAAAGCACGCTTATGAGGATACCTTAAGGAAAAGAAAAGAATATGCGGAAAGGGAAAAGTATGAACTTATAGGTAAGAGTAAAAAGATCCTTGAAATAAAAAAACTAATACCCGTTATTGCAAAAACGGATGCACCTGTACTTATACTCGGTGAAAGCGGTACTGGTAAGGAGCTTGTTGCAAGGCTTATACATCTTTACTCAAACAGAAAGGATGGACCCTTCGTTGATGTTAACTGTGCATCAATACCCGATGATCTTGTTGAATCGGAACTCTTTGGTTATGAAAGGGGGGCTTTTACGGGGGCGGTCTCAAGGAAGATAGGAAAATTTGAACTTGCGGATAAGGGTACCCTCTTCCTTGATGAAATAGGGGATATGAGTATGAAGGCTCAGGCAAAGCTGTTGAGAGCTATTGAAACGAAAACATTCACAAGACTCGGCGGAACTCAAACGGTTGAGGTTGACATAAGGCTTATATCCGCATCAAACAAGGATTTAAAGAACACCTCAAATTTTAGGGAAGATCTATTTTACAGAATCTCAGTAGTAACCATAGAACTACCGCCCTTGAGGGAGAGGGGAGAAGACATATTACTTCTTGCTCAACACTTTCTGGATAAATACTGCACGGAGTACAAAAAACCGCGGAAGTATCTATCTGAGGAAGTTAAAGAAATGTTTCTAAAACACTCCTGGAAAGGGAATGTAAGGGAACTTAAGAATCTTATTGAAAGGCTCGTAATTCTAGTTGATGATGAGGAAATAAAACCGGAACACATAAGTACCGCGGGAAGAGATGTAGCAACAGTTGAACATCTGTTTGAGATAAAGAATTTGAAAGAGGCAAAAAAGGAATTTGAAAAGGAATATATCCTGTACCATTTATCAAAAAACAATTATGATATGAAAAGGACCGCTGAAGAGCTTGGTATAGACTTATCAAACCTGTATAAAAAGATTAAGGGTTACGGTATTAAGATAAAAGGGAAAGATTAGATAACAGTCCTCCCGTAACTGCTACTGCTGTTTCAACCCTGAATATATAAGGTTTCAATTTTACCGGAG
>WFWF01000011.1 GCA_015491275.1 Aquificales bacterium
CGTTAATAAAGAGTGCTGCGGTGGTATGGGGCACATTAACTACACACAAACCTTCCTTTTTCCCAGAGTATCTTACCACTTCTCTTACCTTTCCAGTTATGTCTATAAAGTCCGTCCTTCCACCGGTTTCAACATATATAGTTTTAACCTTTACCATTTTTCAGTTAAATATTTTAATTCTTTAACCACCTTTTCAGGTTCTTTAAAATACTCCTTGCCGAATTTAATCGCTTCCTCAAGAGATAAAATTCCGTGTTTTCTCAATACCTGAATTAGTTGGCTTACATTGTGTGTCTTTTTTGAAAACCCGCCTCTATCAAAATCAAGCAGATAAACATCTATATTGGAATCCTTTACATTTACTAAGACATTCTTTTCTATATTGTTAAGTTCACCGTGGTTTATGCCTGATATATCAAGAAAGCGGGCTATGTCCACGAGTCTTTTTAAAACCTCTTTTATAATGCCTTTGTCCTTTATACTCTTGAAGGGCGCGCCTTCTATGAACTCATAGATAAAGTATCCGTTCCCCCTTTCTAAAATCTGCGGAAATTCCTTTTTCCCTCTGAGTATTTCCAATATTCCCGCTTCTTTGTTTATTGCTTCAATATTCTCTTGGCTCTTTGCAATTTTTAGTGAAACCTTTTTGCCTTTATATTCTCCTGCGTATATAACTCCTCTCCAGCCCTCGTCTATTTTAACGGGGTTTTTTATTATTAATTCGGGCTTACTGAAATTAAAACTCAAGTTATAATAATTATAAATTAATAATTCTCATAAAGGAGGTGTAGCATGTCAGAAGTTGTCAGGGTAGGAATGCAGGTACCCGATTTTGAAATGGAAATATATGATCCTAAAACGGATTCTTTTGGGAAAATATCATCCGCGGAACTTAAAAAGGCGGGCAAGTGGATAATTCTTTTCTTCTATCCAGCGGACTATACCTTTGTATGTCCTACAGAACTTGCGGATCTTGCGGAAAAATATGATGAACTTGTAAATCTCGGATGTGAGGTTATATCGGTTTCTACTGATACAAAGTTTGTGCATCTTGCTTGGAAGAAGGATGAAAAACTCCTTGAGAATGTTAAATATCCGATGGGTGCGGATCCGACGGGTAAGATTTCAAGGATGTTCGGCGTTTACGACGAGAACACGGGTCTTGCATTAAGGGGAACATTCATAATAAATCCCGACGGTATGCTCGTGGGTTCTGAGGTTAACTTCTACAATGTGGGAAGGAATGCGGATGAGCTTGTAAGGAAGATGAAGGCTAATGTTTATCTTAAGGATCATCCCGATGAGGCATGCCCCGCCAAATGGGAGCCAGGCAAGAAAACACTCAAGCCCTCAGAGAAACTTGTGGGTCATGTGTATGAAGCCTTAAATGAGTAATATCAGAAGGCCGGCGGTTGCCGGTCTTTTTTATCCAAAAGATAGGGAGGAGCTGAGGGAAACTCTTTCTGGTATATGTAAAGAGATAAATACATTTAGCTATAAGCCCTACGCAATACTATCACCCCATGCGGGATATGTTTACTCTGGCAAGATAGCATGTAAGGTTTACAGCCGTACTGTTTCCGATTTTGAAAAGTTTATTATTCTTGGACCCAATCACAGATCGGTAGGTCATCCTTTAGCCCTTTACAACGGTGATGAATGGGAAACACCACTCGGTTTTGTAAGTGTGGACAGGGAGATATCGGAGGAGATAGTCTCTCATCCCCTTTTCTCTTACGATAACATGGCTCACTCCTATGAGCATTCAATAGAGGTACAGATTCCCTTCCTTCAATATCTGTTGGGAAAGAATATATCAATAGTTCCTATATGTGTTGGGGATATAGGCTATTCTGAAGCTGTAGAGGCGGGACACTTTTTGGCTGATGTTATAAAGGATAAAAACTATCTTATTGTTATAAGCTCCGATATGTCCCATTATGTCCCTGAGGAAACCGCAATAAAGGATGATGAGATACTCATAAAAGCTATGGAAAATCTCAATACGGAGGAGCTTTATGTTAAGGCTATGACCTACGGTATAAGCATGTGCGGATTATTGCCTGCGGTTATAGGTATTGAAGCCTCAAAAAAACTCGGTTCAGAAAAGGGCATACTTATAGATTACGGAACTTCCGGTGATACAACCGGGGATTATGAATCGGTTGTAGGGTATTGCGGGATGGTTTTTGTATAAAAAAAATTATGAAAAGGGGGAAACAGAAAAGGTTCAACAACAGATAGTGGAATCTAATGGTTATTCTTTTGATTTGTATTTCTTAGTATAAGAGGGAGAATAGTCTTATTATCCAACTTATGCGACAGCAAAGCAGAGGTACTATTTCTATATTTACTAAGCCCGCGGGGGCGGGCTTATTTTGATCTCATGATTTCAGAAAGCATCTGAATAACCGTGTCAATCCTCTGGTTCATTCTGTCAATCTTCTCATCCAGTCTATGTATTTCTGACTTAAACTCTTCTCTCATTTGAGTCATTTCCTGTCTCAGCTGTCCTATTTCCTGTCTTAATTGCCCCATTTCTTGTCTGAGCTGTCCCATCTCATTTCTTACCTGACCTATCTGGGTGTCTATTTTTTGGTTTAAATATCTGAAGTCTTCTTCCTGCCTTTCCTCTATTTTTTTAATAACTTCCA
>WFWF01000012.1 GCA_015491275.1 Aquificales bacterium
GCTTTTATACCCTTATTAAAGGGGTGTTTTATTTCAACAAAATCCGTTACATAGTCAGCCACCTTTATTATTTCCTGGGGTGCATTCCTACCAGTCAAGCATATATGTTTCTCTTCCCTTTTATTTTTTATGAAATCCACTACCTCATCCACTGGAAGCATATTAAGGGACATAGCTACATTTATTTCATCACATATAATGAAATCCGCATCAGAGTTCATTAAATCTTTACTTTTTTTCCAAGCTTCTTCCACCGCCCTTTTATGAGAAGGGAAGCCCTTGGGAGCTTCCCACGAAAAGCCTGCACCCATTACATATATTTCTATGGGGATGTTAAATTTCTTTATTGCTTCCCTTTCCCCTGAAAACCAATCCTCATTCTTTATAAATTGAACAATAGCAACCTTCAATCCTGCACCTACTGCCCTTAGGGCGAGTCCGAAGGCTGCCTCTGTCTTGCCCTTTCCGTTTCCCGTATAAACGAGGATCATTCAACTATCCTTTTTATCTTACTATGTGTATATTCTACAAGAAGTTTTGCTATTTCAAGTCTTACCATCTCTAAGGGTGGCATCGTACCTTCCATAAGCATTTTTCTTACCTTTGTCATACTGACATAGGTTCTGTATTTATCTCCGTGTCCGCAAGTTTTATCAGATGCCATTCCTCCACAAACAGAGCAGTAAAAGACATTACCTACCCTTATTATCTCTATGCCTATATCCTTAGGAAGCTTATCGAAAATTCTGTGGGCTTCAAAGGGATCATAAAAATTGCCGACACCTGCGTGATCCCTGCCTACTATAAAGTGGGTACACCCGAAATTCTTTCTTATTATGGCATGGAATACCGCTTCCCTCGGTCCCGCGTATCTCATTGATGTAGCGAGTCCGCCCATGATGACCCTTTCTTTCGGGAAAAATTTATCTATCAATAATTCATAGGCTCTTATTATCAAACCTGAATCAAAATCATCCTTTTTCTTTCTGCCTATTATCGGGTTTATGAACAGACCATCTCCTATTTCAAGGGCAAGTCTCTGTAGGTACTCGTGTGCCCTATGAGGAGCATTCCTTGTTTGAAAACCTACTATCTTCTTCCAACCTCTGTATGAAAAGATTTTCCTTGTTTCCGAAGGTTCAAGTTCCCAGTCTCTTAAAGGAAAGTCAGCCTCTTCTACAAGCCATATTTTGCCTCCTATTGCCCACTCTCCCTTTGAGTAAAATAGACTCACACCAGGATGTTCTTTACTGCCCGTACCCCATACCGCTTTGGCAATCCTTTCAAGATCTATCTTAAAGACATCTTCAACATCCATGACACCTATTATCTTCAGATTGGTGTCCCTTATTGCTATACGGTCTCCTTTTGAGAATACGGGTTTTTCTTTTAATTGAAGTAATATAGGTATGGTCCAGACTTCGCCGGATGGTAATATCATCTTATGGGCTACTTCCTCAAGTTCCTCCCCCGTCATAAAACCCTCAAGCGGCGAAAATACGCCCTTGGCTATGTTTTCCATGTCAAGGATTGTGTCAACATCAACAGTTATTGAGGGAAGAGATGTTGCCTCTTCCATAAATGTTTCCTTAAAGCTGTCTGGTATTTTTCTGAGTACAAGTTTTCCTCCGTGAGGCTCCGTAATCATATCATACCTCCTTCTAATGATTTATAGATTAGATTTGATGCAATAATGAGAAGCATAAAGGAAACTACAAGCTTGAGTTTTTTTTGAGGATACCTGTTTCCTATGAGGGATCCGATCAGTGCACCCACAACACCGCCGATCAGCATAAGCTTTAGTATGTTCCATTCTATATTTCCGTAACCGCTGTGCAACAGTGCTCCTACTAAAGAGATTATAAGTCCGAAAGAAAGATCTGTTCCTATTATCTTTGAAATGTTCATCTTTGTAAATAAGAGTAAAAATGCTGTTCCTAAGGCACCAGCACCTGCGGATGTGAAGCCTACTTCTAATCCTATAAGTGTACTTAAAGGTAACAGAAAGAAAGGTGATTTGTCTCCGAATTTACTTAAGTATTCTTTATAGGGGAATAAGCATGTGAATATGTTTATCAGTGATGAGATTAAGACTATAAGTCCCACAATCAATATTACCAATGATCTGAAATCCTTATCCATCACATTTATCAACCACGATCCTCCTATAACACCGGGTATCCCGCCCCCAGCCATTATTGTTATGTATCTTTTATCAATATTTCCCGCCTTAAAATAGGTTAGGGATGACACAGCTTTTACTATGGTGGAGAAGAAAAGTGCTGTTCCCACAGCGGTGGGAGGATCAATGTTCCATACCATTATAAGAAGAGGGGCTGTAATTGTCCCTGCACCTATACCTGTTAATCCTATAAGTAAGCCTATTATCAAGCCTGCGATAATTTCCATGGTTTCATTCCTTATAGAATGTATGTATTCCGCATTCCAACTTTTTACCTCCCCATCTGCCCGATCTCGGATCGTCCTTTTTCACAGGGAGTGCGGTACAGGGTTTACACCCTATACTTGTGTAACCTTCATCGTAAAGACTCAGATAAGGTAATCCCTTTCTAACAGTATAATTCCATACCTCCTTCCATGTCCAATAAGCTAATGGGTTTAATTTTACAATTTCCTTGCCACCGGGCAATGTAACCCTTTCAACTATTTCAATATTTGCCCTTGTAGGCGATTGTTCCCTTCTTAAGCCCGTTATCCAGAGATCGTAGTTTTTTAATTCATTAAATAAGGGTTCTACCTTTCTTAATTTACAACACAGATCCGGGTTGCTTTTGTAAAGTTTTCCGTACCTTTTCTCAAACTCTTCTACTTCCAGATCAGGTTTTACTATTTTTAAGTTAAAGTTCCACTCATTTAAGAGCTTGTCAACGAACTCATATACTTCATCAAAGTGATAGCCTGTATCTATGAATAGCACGGGTATATCTCTTTTTATATCAATATCAAGTAACATGTGAAGTATTACAACATCTTCAACTTGAAAACTGCATGTGAAACATGCCTTTTCCCCGAACTTTTCAATGTGTTCCTTTAATATCTCTTTAACTTCCATTTACCTCCTCCTTACTGTAAGCACATAGTGGGAGTTTTCCTGATCAATATCTATAACCTCATGACCGTGATCCCTCATGCTTGCGGATACACTCCTTACGGACTCCTCATCTTTCAGCAAGACTACAAGGACGGAACCTATTTCCATTGATTCTATCTTTTGTTTTGCAAGTATGAAGTTATACGGGCATTCTTCATTTCTGAGATCCATTATCTCCTTCCTTGCTTTATCTTTTATACCCTTCTCCAGTTTTTCTTTTGTTTGCCTTTTAAGAAGCTCATAGGCTTTTCTGCAAGCACTTATAAACTCTTCAACCTCCCCTACGGACGGATTTTCCTTTTTAAGTAAATTCAAGAATTTTTCATCCACATATCTTCTTCCTATGACATGTTCAGCGAATTTAAGTATCGCTTCTTCTCCTTCCGCCTTGATGCCGAAGGGTACGAGCATCCCTTTACACACCACTGTAAGGGCTTCTTTAAGATGGACTGATGCGTCTTCTTCAAAACCCTGTTGTATGTGTGCCTTTGCTTGAGAGACCATCCTTTCAGCTTCACTTATTGATGTTTCAACCATGTCAGCAACTATTCCCATACATTCTCCCACTCCTACTTCCTCAAGAGAGAACTCTTTGTCGGAGCCGAAATCCTTAAAGTAGTCAATCTCCTCCTTCGTATGTAAATGCTTTTCAAGGATATCCTTGAAGCTTTCTTCCCCTACCCTCTCAAGAAATTCTGTAAATGTTTCATTTTCCTGCCTTGAAGTTTCGTAATATATGAGAATATCTTCTACCGCATTCGGTACATTCTTAGCGGGTATCTTAAGGGATCTTTTTCCTATCTTTGTAGGTGTTCCCCCTAAGTGAAAGATATAGTGAGGTGCAAGTTTGCCGTTTATCTTTTTAGCAACTCCGTGAAGACCTATATCCGCTATATGGTGGTGGCCGCATGAGTTGGGACAGCCGCTTATCTTTATCCTTACGGGTAGATGGGAAAATTTATCTACAGTTTTTTCCAGGGCTTCCGCAACTCCGCGTGAGGAAGTTATTCCGAGACTGCATGTCTCCGAACCGGGACAGCACACTATATCCTTTATACTTCCTGTCCATTTAATATCAAAACCATATCTTACAAGTGTATCTTTAATCTCATTAAAGTACTCTTCGGGTATGTTATAAAGGAGTATATTTTGATCTTGAGTTAATCTTATATTAAGTGAGTACCTTATAGCTATATCCGTGAGGGTTCCAACCTCTGGTGAGGTTATATTACCTTTTCTTAAAAGTATATTCAAGGCGTACTTTCTGTCTTTCTGAACTATTGGGTTTACTAAGTGGAAATTTCCTCTGGGTAGGTAAGTTTTAGGGTTGAAATCTTCATCTTCTTTTTTAAGGTGCTTGTACTCTTTCCAAAACAGGTCTTTGAATTTTTCAAATCCTACCCTTTCTATAAGAAACTTTAGTCTATTTCTCCTTTTGTTCCTCCTATCTCCGTATTTGTTAAAAACTTCAAGCACAGCTTTTATTACGCTCGGGATGTATTCGGGCTTAACAAAATCTATTAGTAGCTTGCCTATATGTGGTGTATCCCCCTGACCTCCACCTACATACACTTTAAAGCCATGTTTATTTTCCTTAGTTGTTGCAATTATGCCTACATCGTTGAACCTTGCGTAAGCGCAGTCTTTTTCACAACCTGAGAAAGTTATCTTGAATTTCCGCGGTAGGTTTCTGTATATACCGATGAATTTTTCTGTTGTTATCCTTGCACATTGGCCCGCATTTATTACTTCCAGGGGGCATATTCCGGAGAAACAGCATGATGTGATATTTCTTACCGTATCACCACACGCGTCCTTTGTTGTTAATCCGCATTCGTTGATAATTTCCACCGCTTGGGGTATATCCTCAAGCTTCACCCAGTGGTATTGGATATCCTGCCTTGTTGTTATATGCAATATGCCGTTTGAATATCTGTCTCCTATCTCCGCGAGGGTCTTAAGCTGTTCTGGTGTTATTTCACCTCCGGGTACTTTCACCCTTATCATAAAAAAACCCTTTTGTCTCTGGCCGTATATGCCGTTTTTTAATCTCTCCTTCTTGAATTGATGTTCATCTATTTCACCCTTAATGTATCCATCTACAAGCTTTTTTATGTATTCAACATCTTCAATCCAATAAGCGTTCAATAATTTTCCTTTCATCTTTTACCTCCCTGCGGTCGGAGACCCCTTCCGTAAGGGAGGGGAGGAGACCGCAAAATATGTTAGAATAGTAATAACCCCAAAGGCACTCTCCGCTTCCGCGGAGGGAAACGGTTTCGGGGTATGTAAGATGAACACTATCTGGCTTCCCTTGGAGGGAAGTCGGGACACGGAGAGGCAAGACCCTCCGTGTGGGGCGCTGTCAACCGTCCCTATGTGGGGAGTGTTGGCTGTGCTATGCATGGCTAACCTCACCTACAAGCTCCTCCCGTTAGGGAGGAGTAGTTAACGGAATCACCTCCGTATTTGAGATACTGCATTTAACATGCCAATTATTCACTTGTCCCGTTATCAATAACTTACATAAGCGAGGGATTTTTATGATGTATATCCTTTAAACATGTTTGTTTACAGCTTATACATATTCGGAGATGGAAAGGGTTATACTGTGTAGTGCTTCGGGAGATTTGGAGATAAGAGGTATTAAAAAATACGGAGAAGTACCCGAAGACATAAGCGAGCATGTTATCCTGCTTGATGTTGATACTCTCGGCTTATCTTCCGTGCCAGATATTATTGAGGACAATATCGTTATAGCTCTTACGGGTATTCAACTCCCGGGTTATACCATGAAGTTAATGAGTATCGGATTCTTTGATGTTATAAATATTCCCGCTGATGAGGAAGAAATTGAGGAGAAGGTGATAGAAGCTTTAAGAATTCTTGAAGAAACAAGGGTTTACACATTAATATCCTCGGAAGATATACCGAAGGGTTATCTGTGTGAAGAGCTGTGTTCCATAGTCGGTAATCCTAAGAATATGGCGGAAGCCATAAGACTTGCAGGTAAAGCGGCTTCCCTTGATGTCCCTGTTCTTATAGCCGGAGAAAGCGGTACGGGTAAGGAGCTTTTTGCGCGGGCGATATGGAAGCTATCAAAGAGGTGGCAGGGACCTTTTGTTGCAATAAATTGTTCAACCATACCAGAAAATCTTTTTGAGGCTGAACTCTTCGGTTATGAAAAGGGTGCATTTACCGGGGCTGTATCGCGGAAAAAAGGATTAATTGAGGAAGCCAATCACGGCATCCTCTTCCTTGACGAGCTTGGAGACATGCCTCTATCGGTGCAGACGAAACTTTTAAGGGTTTTGCAGGAGAAGAAGATAAGGCGTGTAGGCGGAAAGGAAGAGATACCTGTTGATGTGAGAGTAATAGGGGCTACCAATAGGGATCTTGAAGCGATGGTAAGAGAGGGTAAATTCAGAGAGGACCTATTTTTTAGGCTTAATGTTATAAATATATATTTACCACCCCTGAGGGAAAGAAAAGAAGATATACCTATATTGCTTGAGTGTATGATAAAGAAATTTTCAAGGGAATACAGTAAAAGGATAAAAGGCTACACAAGAGGATTTTTGGAAACACTTCTTGAGTACAATTGGCCCGGAAATGTAAGAGAACTGGAGAATGTAGTTAAGAGAGCTATCGCGTTATCTTCAAAAAATATACTTTCTGCTAAGGATATTCCCGATCTTAAGGAGATTCATTATTCCCATAGGGAAACAAAGGGTTGGAAGGATGCTTTAAGGGAAGAGATAAAGGTGAGGCTTTCAATAGGTGAGGTAGATATATATGATAAGGTAATGAATGAGGTTGAAAAATTGCTTATAGAAGAAGCTTTCAGATTTTCCGGTAATAATCAGCTTAGGGCATCAAAACTTTTAGGTATAAATCGCCTTACGCTCAGAAGAAAATTGGAAGCTATACATCAGAACTTGTAAGTGAGCTTGCTGTATATCATGGTAACATTGTAGTCAGGAATTAAAGCGCCACCTGTAAAGTAGTTACCGTCTTGTCCGTAAGCATAATTTTCAAACCCTTCTTTATTGTAATCCTTGAATCGGAAGGATTCCCAGAATACTCCGAGATCTACATGTAAGAACTTTCTTACCTTGTATTTGAAGTTAAGATTTAAAGTATGCCTTTCGGAATCATCAACAGTTGCTAAAACTGCAAAACCGGATGGCTTTATTGTTCCGTCTGTCATTGCGTAGGCGTATTTGAGATCCATATCAAGCTTTTGGGGGATAACCTTGAAATTCACACCAACTCCTAAGGTGCTGTCTTTATCAATTCCTTCAACTATCCAAGCCTTATTGGGATCCCTTTCTTCCCATCCTTTTTGTTTATTTCTAAATTCTTCATGTATATAATAAGCGTTTAGGGTAACCCTTTTTACTGGAACATAGTCCACGTCTATACCATAGATTATATGTGAGTCTTCAAGAAGACCAACGGGTGAGTTTACGAAGGAATCCCTACCCACTATTATATGGGTTGTAATTATGAGCGGTTTTTCATAGGATCCTTCCTTACCAGTTGCCATTCCGAGATATTTCATGGGGAACATGGTTACTATAAGTTGCAGTCTGTCTCTGTCCCTGTCCGCTTCATCGTACTTCCAGTATTTATAAACTATGGGATCGTCAACCCTGTATCTGCCCCTTTGAACTGATCTTATATAGGAGGATCTTATATCAAGCCACTTCCAAGGTATCGGTTTTACATCAAGGTTAACTGTGTATATTCTGTCAACAGATCGTGTTACGACTCTAACGGTGGGTTTATAGTAATAAGAGGGATCAACCACCTCGTAAATTCTTCTATCTTTTCTATCAATCGTATATCCGAAGGATAATTTCATGGAGTCACTTATCCTGTATCCCATGTCAAGCCATGTTGTGTTTGTATTAAAGCTAAGTGGGAGATTAATTGCGGGTATTTCGTGCCATCTGACATCTATCTTGACATATCCCGGAAATACAACTATGGCTGTTTTATTGTTCCAGTCATAAAATCGGTGACGGAATTTAATATCAAATCGCTTTAATGGTGTTGAAACCATTGTAAAATCATAAACTGTAGATTCCACCTTCATCTTACCTGGTTCTGGCGGATCGGGAGGATTATTCTCATATTGTGTACCCGAGTAAGCATTTTGATTTATTGTGTATGGAAGCAGTTTGTCATTTTGGACAAATTCTCCCTTGGAGAAAACCGCCGTTATTTTTGTATCAAGGGGTAATTTCCACAGGTTTCCAGTAAAAGATATGTTATTGTGGGTTGTATTAGGGTATATATCAAGCAGTCCCCTTGGTGCCCCGTTCGATTCTGGATTATCCCACTTTAATTCTTGTATATTATTTTTGAATTCCGAGTAGTAATAGCTGCTGTATAGTTGAAAGTTTTTCCAATTAAATACTGTAATAAATCTTATATCCGTAATATCATAGTCTATGGGTTCCGGGACCTCTATTACGCTGTGTCTTATACCGCTCGTCTGGACCGGATCAACGCCGAAATAGGACAAAACGCCGAAGGGTCTTGTACCTTTTCTCTTTTCATTTATAAACTCTATTCTGAAGTTAAGGAGTGGATCAAAGGCAACAATGTCAAAGTAAACCTTTAACCAATCTCTCATCAGACCCATATCTATATAAGAGATTCTTCCGTTATTCCATTTTAGGTCACCTGTTCCAACTCCTCTGAAACCAAACCTTACATTCTTTGAAAATAGATGAGGTACTTTGTCGTATATAACTTCAAGTTTGAACTGTCCTATTTTGTTAAAAAGAAGATGTATCTTTTGATCATTTAAACCTATGTTTGTAGCATCAAGCCTTACATCTATTTTTTCTTTCCATCTGAACTTCATCTTTACATCGCCTGTAAAACCGTCCCTTAAATCTCTGTATTCATTAAGCTTGGAGGAATCCTCATCTCCAGAAAGATTTCTGTATTCAACTCCTACACTGCCATCCAGGGTATTGTCCTGCGCCAATACTACACCTGCCCCCAAGCTCAGTAGGGCGGACATAAGTATGCTTTTTTTCATTCCATCCCTCCTTAACGCTGGAAGAATTTACCCGATGGATGGTTACTGCCGTGAATCTGATTGTGACAGTTGAGGCAAGAACGATAGAACATTCTGTTATTGGAATGTGCATATATAGACTGGTGTAGTTTATCTTGAGGAATACCGAATTGCCTCGTCGGGTGTTCAAGATCAAAGTTAGGTGCACCGCCTATATTGTTTGCGTGGCAATCTGAACATCTTTTCGGGATAATATCGGTTGCATGACATCTTTGACACAAGTATGGCACTTTTGCTATAAGTAACTTGTCGTGATTTGATCCGTGGGGTGTGTGGCAGTTTATACATTTTTCAACAACAGGTGGATGTTCCCAAAGGAAGGGACCCCTTTTCTCCGCGTGACATTGGTAACATTTTTCATTAATACGGTTAGCATTTAACAGTCTGTCTGAGACCGCACCGTGCGGATTGTGACAATCTGTACAAACTACCTTTCCTTCCCTTATGGGATGATGGGAGGGTTTTGCAACCTGTGCTTTTATTTGCTTGTGACATTGGAAGCATACTTGGGGTATAGTTGGGAACTTAAGATGTTTGGGATTGTCTTGACCGTCGTAATGGATCCTGTGGCAGTTTGTACAGGCTAAACCCTTTTGTTCATGTATGCTACCGTGCCACATTATCCGCGGTAACCTTAAAGGAAACCTTGCGTGACATTGGAGACAAACTTCATTTTTAACTTCCACAGGTATTGGAGATTCAGCAGCAGGATTTATAACACCGCCTATACCCCTTCCTCCGCCAGCTGCTACATGGGGTTTACCAGTTTTCCCCGGAAAGTGGCATGTTTCACAATCAAACTTTGCCATGGGAGCTCTCGGATCTTCCCTGTTAAAGTGGGGACTTTTTATATACTCTTTGTATCTGTCAGGATGGCAATTAGCACACACTTCCGCTGCCAGGTGGGCATCTCCCTGAAAAGAGAAGACCATACCGAGATCCTTAATTATGGGGAGCCCGTCAGGAGCAACCTCAAGGTCTTGGGCTATGCTGTTATTATTTATAAGCAGAATGTAAACAGCGGTACCAACCAGTATTATTAAAAGAAAGGCAATCTTTTTCATTTCCTACTCCCCTCTTTTGTTTGACATCATAATTATATAATCTTTCTTTTACCCTCATGGTTTTAATTTTCCTTCTTTTTTTCTTTCGGTTTTACATGGCATCTTGTGCAATCAAATGTAGGAAATGCAACCTTTCCGTGGCATCTCCCGCACCACTTTCCCTGCCATATCTCCACCATGGAAATGGGGTTTGCCCCTGCGGAAGGTATAAATATCTTTGGATGGCAGTTGGCACAACCGAGCCAGAAAGTATGTATCCAGTGAGGGAAAACAACATCTTTCATGAAATCCGCCTTTGCTACTATTACCACATCCAAATCAAAGGGTTGTTCCGGTATGGCTTCTTGATCAGTAGGATATATTTTGCCTTTTGGCTTTATAAGACCCTCCTTTGCAGCTTTTGCCCAATCAATGAATCCGAGCTTATCCCTCGGCAGTATTTTTAGAGCTTCATATTGTTCCCTTTGGGCTTTCTTAGAATCATACCTGTGACATCTGTCACAATAAATGGGCTCCCATGCTATTACACCATTGTGGCATTTTCCACAGAACTGCCCTTCCATTATCTTTTTCATATTTATATCATTTGCCCCCTTCTTCATAATAAATATGTCTTCGTGACATACTTTACATTTGAACCTTATCCTATGAAACCAGTGAGGGAATATAACTGGCTGAACTCCTGCCTTTTTCATACTTTCTATTTTGCTTTTCATTATTATGTCACCGTATTCCGGGGGAAGGTCAGCCTTTTTTGCCTTTAAGATGTTGTAGTAAACGTCCCATATATCTTCCTCCCCTGGTGCAAAAGAAATTAGAACAATAAGTAAGAATAGGGGTCCCCCTACAAGGACCCCCAGCTTTCTAACCATTATTCCTGAGTTTTGTTTTCAGCAGCGGAGGTTTCCTTGGGCTTCACATGACATCTTGTACACTCAGTAAGAGGAAATGCAACCTTTCCGTGGCATCTCCCGCACCACTTTCCTTGGGCTATCTCTACCATTGTCATGGGATTCTTACCCCTTTCTGGTACAAAAATCTTTGGATGACAAACATCACATCTCAACCAGTAAGTATGTATCCAATGGGGAAATACTACATCATTGACATAATCACTTTTTGCCTCAATAACTATATCAAGGTCCATTATAGGGAATTCCTCTTCATTGGGATCAAGAGTTCCCTTGGGGTTTATGTAACCTTCTTTTACCGCCTTTGCCCAATCAACGAGACCGTATTTATCAACGGGAAGTCCCGCTTCCCTCAACACCTGAGGGTGCCAGTCTTGCCCTTCTTCGTAATACTGACTCGCAGGCTTGTTGGGATCACCTGTTCCTGCAAGCTTCTTTGTTAAACCGCTTAGATATATGGGGTTGTTCGGGTCATTCGGGTCATATTTCTTACCTTTTTCTATCTTCACAACTTTTTTATCTTCATCGGGAGGTTCATATCTGTGACACCTGTCACAGTAAATAGGCTCCCATGCTATTACACCGTTGTGACATTTGCCGCAGAACTCTCCTTCCATTATCGCTTTCATAGTAATATCATTTGCTCCCTTCTTGAGAATAAATATCTCTTCGTGGCACACCTTACACTTGAATCTTATCCTATGGAACCAGTGCGGGAACACTACGGGCTTTACACCTGCCTTTTTCATGCTTTCTATCTTGCTATCCAAAACAAGGTCACCGTATTCAAGATCCGTACTGCCGACAAAAGTAAATGTACCTACTATGAGCGTTCCAAGAATTATTACAAAAAATATCATTGATTTCCCCAATTTCATCTCATACCACCTCCGTTCAAAATGCTCCTTTTTATGATACAGATTAGTAACCTCTATGTCAATATCGGATTTAACATTTTTCTATTTACCCCTGTGACATCTATCACAGTGGAAGGCGGGCCAAGCCTTTACACCGTTATGACATGCTCCGCATGCTTTACCTTCCATTATCTTTTTCATCGTTATCTTATTAGCCCCCAATTTTGGTTTGAAAAGCTGGTTGTGACAGGAGTTGCACTTCATTGATTCCGCATGTAACTTGTGGGGAAACACCACGGGTTTCATTCCCGCCTTTGATCTGCTTTTAAACTCTCTCTTGAATATGATCACATCATGTTTAAAATCCTTGGTAAAAGAAAACATGGGCATCGTAAGAAGAAGAACGACTGCATAAACTGAAATCTTTACCATTTCCTGACCTCCTTTACAGCCAAAATATTCTACACAATAAAAGGTAGAAAGTGTGCTAAAATCTTACCGCTCATGGCAAGGAGGGATCTTCTGCTTAAAAGTATTCGTCAAGAGAAGATAGAGAGATATCCCGTTTGGCTTATGAGACAAGCGGGGAGATATATGCAAGCCTATAGGGAACTCAGGGAGCGTGAGAAGGACTTTTTGAGCTTTTGTAAAAATGTGGATCTTGCAATAAAAGTTTCTCTTCTCCCTCTTGAGATACTTGATGTTGATGCAATCATAATATTCTCGGATATACTTGTACCCCTTGAGGCTATAGGTATAAAGGTAAAGTTTATAGAGGATAAAGGTCCTGTTCTTGAATGGGACGGTAATCCTGAAAGTCTGAAAAAGTTTAATGCTAAGGAAACGGAATTCGTATATGAAATTATAAAGGGAGTTAAAAGGGAGCAAGATGAGGTTCCTGTAATAGGCTTTGCGGGGGCACCTTACACCTTAGCCGCCTACGCCATTGAGGGACATGGGAGCAAAAATTTTAGGAAGGCGAAAACATATATGTGGGAAAGGGAAGAGGACTTTGGAAGTACCATGGAGATTATAACGGAGACGCTGAAAGTTTATATTGAAAATCAGATAAGGGCGGGAGCTGATATTATACAAGTTTTTGATAGTTGGTTGGATTCATTGCCCGTTGTTGATTTTGAAAGTATGGTTAAACCCTATTTGATAGAACTATTTTCCTATCTCAAAAAAAATTATGACACCCCCCTTATATACTTTTTCAGGGGGTCTTCCTCGTTCTTTGATAAGCTGAAAGGTATTCCTTGCGATGTTCTATCTGTTGATTGGTCCGTAGATATGGCGGAAATTATGAGAAGAACTGGAATAACATTGCAGGGAAATTTTGATCCGTCTCTTTTGTATTCAAAGATGGAAGTAATAGAGAAAAAAGTGAATGATTTCCTTAACAGTTTACCGAGAAAAACTGGATATATATTTAATCTTGGTCACGGACTTGCCCCAGATATGTCTCAGGAGAAGGTAAAATTTCTCGTTGATACGGTTAAATCCTTCAAATTATGAAGGTTATTACTGAAGGGACAGCCAAGATCCTGTTGCCATCTCTTCCTGAAAATATAAGCTCTGATATGCCCGTTTTCTACAACCCGAGGATGAGGGTAAACAGGGATTTTACCGTTCTTATGGTCAGATATCTTACAAAGGTTCTGGGCAGGTGTCTTAAGATAGCCGATCCCCTTGCTGGTAGCGGTGTCAGGGCAATAAGGATACTTAAGGAGACGGATAGAATTGATATTGTTTGTGTGAACGATAGAGACAGCAGGGCTGTGGAAAATATAAAGATGAACTTTGAAGAAAATTGTATAAAGGAGAATAGATATAGAATATTCCACGAGGATGCTAATATATTCCTGAGAAAGGAAGGGAAATTTGACTATATTGATGTGGATCCCTTCGGTAGCCCTGTAGGATTTATTGAATCCGCAATTTTGTCACTCAAAAAGGGAGGTATGCTCGGTGTAACAGCTACGGACACAGCACCCCTTTCTGGTACATATCCGGATGTTTGTATAAGGAGGTACGGATCCAAGCCTCTTAAAACCGAATTTTACCATGAGACAGGTATAAGGATACTTATATACAAGATTTTTTCACAAGGTGCCCAGTTTGATTTTTCCCTTACACCTGTTTTTTCTTACAGTTACCTTCATCACTTCAGGGTGTTCCTTGTTAAGGATAAGGGTGCAAAGCTGACTAATAGGAATATCCATAAGAACACGGGCTATATTGTCTTTTGTCACGCTTGCCTGTACAGGTCTTGTTTGAGGGACAAGTGTAGTATGCTGAAATGTCCTTTATGCGGTGAGATGCTTGATTACGCAGGACCTCTATGGATAGGTCCGATTTTCCATAGGGATGTTGTAGATTATTTTAGTAAAGACATAGGTTCTGTAAATGTTTCAAGGGAAACATATAAGATTTTGAATTTAATTAAAGAGGAGTCAAAAGTAAATGTTCCCTTTTTTTATACTCTCTCTTCGCTGGCTAAGGTATTGAAGAAGGGCAGAGTTCCGTCATTAAATAAAGTTCTGCGGGAATTTGAAGGGGTAAGGACTCACTTTTCCGGAGAAGGTTTTAGGACACGGATGGATTATAAGGAATTAAGAGAAAAATTTAGTGTATTATAGATTACCAGCCCCTCATTTTAAGGAGGTTGAAAGGAATGGATGTTGTTTCTTATAGAGGTAGTGTAAATGAGTATGAAGGTGATTGCCTTGTATTTTTTATTACAGAGAGTGATTTTTCAGTCCTTGATTTATTGCGGGAGGATACTAAAAAAAATTTAAAAAAGATTATAAAAACAGAAGGTTTTAAAGGAGAAAAGGAGAAGCTTTTAAAAATTCCTTTGGGGGATCAAATGAAATCCATTTATTTGGTGGGTGTGGGAAAAAAGGATTTAATTGATGATGAAGTGTATAGAAGGATGTCCGCCATGGGAGTAAGGCAGATGAAAAAGGATAAATATAGAAGAGGGCTTTTTATAGGAGTTGATAAGGATAAGGAAAGGGCGGTTGTGGAGGGTGTACTTCTTGGAAACTATGAATTTGATAAATACAAAACAAGGAAGGATAATGGAAATGAAAAGGGTGTAAAGGAAGTTGGGTTATATGAGGGTGATGAGGAAAATATAAGATTAGGGAATATATTTGCGGAAGCCCAGATATATGCAAGGAATTTGGTTAACGAACCGGGTAATGTAATAAATCCTGTTACCCTTTCGGAGATTGCCAAAAAACTTGCGGAAGATAAGGGTCTTGAGTGCAAAGTTTATGATGAAAAAGATATTCAAGAGATGGGCATGTTAGCCCTTTATAGTGTGGGTAAAGGGTCTTCAACACCTCCTCGTTTTATACATATTATCTATAAGCCGGAAAAGCCTAGGAAAAAGGTGGTTTTTGTAGGTAAGGGTTTGACCTTTGACAGTGGAGGATTGAACATAAAGACTGGGGATTACATGAGGACAATGAAGATAGATAAATCGGGAGCTTGTGCGGTACTCGGTATTATGAAGGCTGTAGCAGAACTTAAACCTAATATAGAAGTTCACGGGCTTATCGGCGCAGCGGAGAACATGCCGGGTGGTAGTGCCTACAGACCGGACGATATAATAAGGGCTAAAAACGGTAAAACAATAGAGATAGACAATACGGATGCGGAAGGAAGGGTAACCCTTGCGGATGTTCTATCTTACGCTTCTGAGTTGAAACCTGATCTTATAATAGATATGGCAACTCTTACGGGTGCATGTATGGTAGCTCTCGGGGAGTACACAGCAGGACTTTTCTCCAATGATGATGATCTCGCAAGATCTCTTGAAGAGGCATCAAGGAAAACGGGAGAAAGAATATGGAGATTACCTTTGGATGATGAGAGGTTGAGAAAGAAGATAAAGTCAAATGTTGCGGATGTTGTAAACTCCGGCGGTAGATACGGAGGAGCAATAACCGCCGCTATGTTCCTTCAAGAATTCGTTGGAGAGGGTATCAAATGGGCTCATCTTGATATAGCGGGACCCGCTTACAGTAAGGAGGATTTCTTTTACTACCAAAAGGGTGGTACGGGCTTCGGTGTAAGGCTTTGCCTTGAATATTTACTCAGCAACACCTGAGCCATTCAAGAGGGGATTTTTCCATACCTGCCGATTTGTGCCAGCGGTGAAAGGATTCCATCACAAGAGGCATATATTCAATAGCAAGTAATTTGACAGGATTTGGTAATCCGTAGAAGTCCATAAGAAGGAAGGCTACGAATATCTCTTCCCTTTTTGATACTTCTTTTGCAAAGTTGCTACCGAACTTTACCCTGTAAATTTCCCTCAGGAAATCTTCAAGCATTTTTCCTGTATAAAGATAGGACCGATTCAAAAATAAGCCAGAGGGCTAAAAGGAGAATAATAAGACTTGTGAATACTAAGAGCATGTCTCCTTTTAGAAAGAAGGAGTAAGCGTTAATAGTGAGGGCTACTGTCGTTGTAATAAACACGAATATCATGGGAATAAGTATGAATGTAGTTTTTGAACCTGTATTTTTGAGATGAAGCAGTATAACCAAAAACGCCAATCCAGCCAATAGCTGGTTGGAGGCTCCGAAGACGGGCCAAAAGATAAGCCCCCCCTTACCGCCTTCCTTTGAGAGGACAAGAAGCAAGGAGGTAAAAACAGCTATAAAGGAAGCTACCCAGGGATTTTTAAGAGGGTTTATGTCATATATGTTTCCCAGCTCATTTATTATATACCTCTGTATCCTGACACTTGTATCCATTGTTGTAGCTGCGAAGAGGATAATCATAGTTGTAATCATTACAATGCCTATATTTCTGTCTATTCCAAGGAAGGTAAACAGATTTGCACCCCCTTCAACAACCGCGGAGAGGGCATTTGCACTTGAACTTGCTTGAGCCCATGATGAGTAAATGGCTTGGAGTTTTTCTGGGGAGGTTAGTGCAAAACCGGCGGAGCAGGCTATTATAACCGCCAGCGCAAGGGAGCTTTCACCCAAAAAACCGAGGTAACCTACAAATCTTGCGTCCCTTTCGTGGGAGAGTTGTTTTGATGTGGTTCCGGAGGATACCAAAGAATGAAAACCGCTTAATGCACCGCAGGCTATGGTTATAAACAGGAAGGGGAAAAGGGAGGGAGCTCCTTCGGGCTTTAGATTTACCGCATCAAGCACCACGGGTGGGTTTCCTATAATCGCACCGCTGTAAAGAAGTATAAGTATTATTATCAGCTGGATCCCGTTTAAAAAGTCCCTGGGTTGTAAGAGTAACCACACGGGAAGGGATGAAGCAAAAAAAGTGTAAATAAAAAGCATTATTATCCACAGCATCAAAGGTTCCATTCCTAATACATTTGCAACGGGAGTGATATCAATAGGTATATACCTGCCTATGAAGATGGTCAGGTACAGCAACAATAAGCTGAACAGACTTAGAACCAAAAAATTAAACTTACCCTTGTAAACGGAGTAGCCGAAAAATATTGCTATAGGTATTATTATCCATGCGGGTAGTACTGCGGACGGATAGGATACAAGAAGTTTTGCTATTACAAAAGCGAATACAGCATTTACGAGGATGGCTAGAGCAAGAATTATGAACATAAACAGTAATCTTGCCCTTTCGTTAACCAAATATCCTATTATGGTTCCTATTGATTGTCCCTTATTCCTTATTGAGGTAACTAATGCTCCGAAGTCGTGGACCGCTCCCATAAATACCGCCCCGAGAACAACCCACAAAAGGGCGGGCAACCATCCCCATATAAGGGCTATTGCAGGTCCTACTATAGGTCCAGCACCCGCTATGGATGTAAAGTGATGACCGAGCAGTATGTACTTGTTGGTTGGTACATAATCTACACCGTCCTTGTATTCAACCGCTGGGGTTTTATTACTATCATCAAGCTTGAATATCTTTTCCGATAAGTATTTTGCATAAACAAAGTAACCGAATAGGTACATTAATATGCCGAATATAACGAGTAAAAGGCTTCCCATTTTTAACCCCTTAAGATAAAAACATCAATAAAGACGATACAAAGATAAATGATACTTATATAACCGTTTACTGTAAAGAACACTTCCCCCTTAATATGTTTCCGTTGATATATAAAAAGAAAGAGAAGGATGAACATACTGAAGAAATAAAAAGTACTGAGGCGATTATCAATAACACCTACCGAAAGGAGGGAAATAAATGTTATGGTATGGCAAAGCCCGGATACATGTATGGCTTTCCTTATTCCTATCTTTACGGGGAGGGATTTCAGACCCACTTTTCTATCAAATTCGTAATCTTGCAGTGCATAAAGTATATCAAATCCAGCGACCCAGAAAGCCATACCTATTCCCATTACAGCGGACAACAAGGATATGCGGGAATTCAACGCTACATCTATAGCTACAGGTATTAAAAAATAAACAGCCCCGAGGATGAAGTGAGGCAAGTAGGTAAACCTCTTACCGTAAGGGTAAAGGATAAGAAGACCTATAACAACGGGAGAAAGGAGGGAGGCAAGTTTATTGAGAAAGTATGCTGTGATCACAAAAAGAGTTGATGAAAATACCGCTATAAGGTAAGCTTCCCTTTTGGTTACACGACCGGAGACAAGGGGCCATGAGCTTGTTCGCGGATTTAGTCTGTCAAAAGGTTCGTCTATTATTCTGTTTATAGCCATTCCTGCGGTCCTTGCAAAGATGAGTGCAAGTATTATTAAGATTATTTCCTTTAAACTTGGCGGACTTTCAGTAAGGAGTATAAGGCTTGAAAGTCCGAAGGGTAATGCAAATATGGTATGTTCAAATCTGACAAGCTCAAGATATGCCCTTATCCTTTCCATCATATATCAAATATGACTTCTCCTATGTATTCTCCGTTTATCTTTTCAATCTTCAATCTGTGATATGTTGCTGCTTTTATGACAAGCTTTGATTTATGTCTTTCCGGATCAAACTTACCCCCTTTAAGCATTACTTTTATTTTATTTTTGTCCAACTCAAGTACTTTACATTCTTTTGCGATAAAGTTTTCCGTTTCGTGTATTATAAGTGCTTCATTTATTATATCCGCAAGGGCGTAGGGTAGGGGTGACGATACCTCTATTATATGTTCAATTTCCTTATTTATGTCTTCTACATCCGTTATTTCATTGAAGGCGGCAATTATGGATTTACATATAAGTTCATTAAGATCCTTAGCCCTTACACGGATACCAGCATCCGCGGTAATGTCGTCTATTGTTTCATAGAACATGCAATTAATATTATATATATGGAGTTTTATCTAAACAGGCGGATTATAAATGCTGTCTTTATATTGGTACTGATAGGCGGTTACCTTGTCGTTTATCTTAATTACTCCGAAATAAGAAATGCTATAAATAGAGAATATGCAAGATATAAGGAGATTTCCTTTCTTATAAGGAATTTCGGTAATCAGAGAAAGAGAGAGATAGATGAGGTTTTTCTTAATCAGTTTTTCAAAAATGCAGGTGTAGAGGTAAAATCAATCTCGGGGATTGAAGACATTTTTATGGTTAATATAAAATCGGTTAATATATTTAAGTTGACCGATATAATTTATAGATTGGAAAGAGAAGGTATTGAGATAAGGCAGATGAGGGCTGTTGATAATACAGGAGAGGGAGTTTATGAAGTGGAATTAAAAATAAGATAAGCAGAGGGAAATTATGGGGAAGATATTTTTCATATTGTTATTTTCTTTTGCTTTGGCTTTGGCTGACATTATAAGAGTTGAGCCGGGAGGAGACAGTGACTGCTCCGACGGTCTGTGTAGCTTACAGGCAGCTTTAATCTTGTCTGAGGAAAGGGGCGGTGAATTTATAATCCTTTTGAGGCCGGGTACATACAATCTTAGTAATCCTCTTGAGTATATACCCGCTGTTTCCGGTAGTCTTATCATAAGGGCGGAAGACCCTGCAAATAAACCGATACTGAGCGGTACTGGAAATACCCACCTGTTTTATATATATTTGAGCGGTGAGGATACAAGCTCCGTGATTGAGATAAAAGACATAATATTTGAGGGAGGTATGTCTGCCGGGGGTATCCCTGCCTTTCTCTTTATCAGAACTTTCGGGGGAGATATTAGGGTAACGGGATGTGAGTTCAGGAATGGCACGGGGGATAAGGGTGTTGAGCTTATAAGCGACTCTGGGAATATTGTTTTTAACAATAATTTCTTAAGCGGTGGTACATACTCTTCAAGCTTTGTAAGTGTTAAAAGTGTTAGCGGATATGTGGAGCTTGGAATTAACAAGGTTGACCTTAATAATGTACCTTCCGCTTCGGACATCATTTATATAGGAATATCCGGCGGGAATATTTATGTAAAGTATAATGCTGTTTCAAACAGCGGGGGTATAGGAATAAGGGTTGAGTCTTTATACGGGTCCTTAATATTAAAAGGAAACAGGGTTAAAAATGTAAGCGGTGCAGGTTTGCATGTTAGTAATAGTGGGGGTACTGTAAGAGCGGTTAATAATCTTATATACAACAATACAGGAAACTTAGGTGGTGGAATATATATGGAAACGGAAACGGGCACATTGATACTTGTTAACAATACAATTTACGGTAATTCAGGTAGTAAAGGCGGAGGAGCTTATATTAAGCTTAATGGAAGCAGTGCAATACTGAGGATTTATAACAATATTCTGTGGAATAACTCCGCTACGGACAACGGTAACGATCTTTATATAGAAGGCGGGGGTTCAGAGATATCACTGTTTAACAACAATCTCGGATTAAATGCGGATTTTTCCAATCCTACCTCTGGTGATCTTGTTATAACTGATACTTCAAACTACAACCATGCGGGCAATCTGAGAGAAGATCCCTTGTTTACAGATCCGTTGGCTGAAGATTTCTCACTTCAGAGTACATCACCACTTATAGATGCGGGTTTATCCGGAGATCCTGAAATACCTTCGGAGGATATTGAAGGTAACGAAAGGGTATCACCCGACATAGGTGCTTATGAGTATGTAAGTACTCCTTATCCTTATATACACCCGGAGGCAAGTGAAATTTATTTAGGCACAATTTTTCCTGCGGATTCCATTACTTATAACCTTACGGTTTATAATCTGGGCAGTGGAAATCTTTCTTTTACCAATATATCAGCGGACAATCCATCCTTTTCGGTAAGTCATAATTGTAGTAACCTGTCCAAGGGGCAAGGGTGTATCGTAAGTATAACCTTTTCATCCGCAACTTCCGGCAACTATACGGGCAATCTGGTTATTGAGAGCAATGATGCGGATAAGAGCCCCCTGCTTATACCCCTTACGGGAATTGTGGATGTTATGAAACCCGATATTGATGTAAGTGATATTTATAACCTAAGTACATTTATAGGTGGCGAGGTTCAGCGTACTGTGACCATTGCGAATGTCGGAAAGGAAAATCTGAGGATAACGGACATTAGAATAGAAGGTGATTCCCTCGGAGAATTTGAAATATTGTATGAAAAGGTTTCAGGGAGAATGTGCGGATATCCTCCGGTTATCCTATCGCCGGGTGAGGTGTGTCAAGTAAGAATTGTATTCAGTCCTAAGGCGGAAAAGGTTCAGTTCTTTAATTTTGTGATTGAATCAAATGATCCGGATGAAGATCCTTATATTACAAGGATTTTGGCGGAAGGGTACACCGGTTCATCCAATCCCGAAAAGATTGAGGTTATGCCCGCAAATTACAATTTCGGTAGTGAAAAAATAGGATTCCCTTCAGAGCCTGCTGTGTTTACCGTATCAAATATGGGTTACTTTTACCTTTCCGTGGGACTCATAATATTTGAACAGGGTGTTAATTTTAAGATAATAAGGGATGAATGTTCGGGGAGGATGTTGTATTTTGGAGAAACATGTAATATATGGGTAGTATTTGAACCTTCTGAGGGCGGGATTTTGGAAGATGTCCTTTACATACCCTCCAGTGATCCTGATAACCCCATTGTGAGGGTTAATTTGATCGGAGTGGGAGATGAAAACCCAATTCTTTCTTTTGACCCTTCCGAGGTTACCTTTAACACAAAAGGTTCTTCAACCGTGAAAATTACCAACAATATATCTTCCGATATTGAAATTGAAAGTATTAATACGGATGACGGAAAACACTTTGTTATATCAAACAGCGATTGCGGAAAATATTTAAAGGCTGGGGAAACTTGTAATGTGGTTGTGGAGTTTAAACCGACCATTTCCGGTTACTATGAGGGGAATATGATCATAAGGATAAAATCACCCTTTAATGCTGATATAAAGGTAAAACTCAAAGGAACTCACGGTATTGAGAAGCCTACGGTAGTTAAAAAGATTGAAAAGGGATGTTACACCCTCGGCGGTGCCTTAATCATTTTTATATTGTTAATAGCGGTTATTGTTAGAAGATTCAAGGAAGTCCTTTGATTAAACAGTTTTTATGTTGTCCGATTATATAAATCCCATGGAAGAGTATGAAAAAATAATAAACAGTCTCAGAAGGAAGACATACTTTATGTCAAGGATACTTGAGTGTATGAAAGAAGGTGTTGTCATTCTCAACAGTGAGGGTTGCATAGAGGGGGTGAACAAAGCTTTTCATGAGATAACTGGGTTGTCTTATGAGAGACTTATAAGGAACAGGCTTGAAAATATTGATCTTAAATGGGAAGGATTACCCACTTTTAAGGAGGTGTGGGAGATTGTAAACAATCAGGGATTGTGGGTGGGTGAGGTTGTGGGTATTCATCCTAACGGCTATATGTACACATGTGATGCTATCCTTTCCAAGGTTGTTGCTGGTGGAGAAACCGTAGGTTATATATTTGTTGTTCAGGATATAACCGAAAAGAGGAGTTTGGAATCTAACCTCAGATCCCTCTCATACTATGATTTATTGACAGGATTACCTAACAGGGCTTTACTCTACAACCATCTTAACCAGATGCTTTACAATGCAAAGGTGAAGAATGAAAAGGTAGCTGTTCTCTTTATTGACATAGATAACTTTAAGATAGTCAACGAATCAATGGGGCATGAAATCGGGGACAGGTTACTGAAGCTGTTTGCTGAAAGATTAGCCTCTTCTGTAAATAGCGATTCAATGGTCGCCAGATTCGGAAGCGATGAGTTTGTTATGGTTAAGGGAGGATTAAAGGATATTAATTCTATAAAGTTAATAGCTGAGAGTATAATAGAGAAGATATCCCAGCCCTTTTTTATAGAAAATAAAAAGCTTTATATCACGGTAACGATAGGTATAAGCGTATTCCCTATTGACGGAGTGGATCCGGACATACTTCTTAAAAATGCGGATATGGCTATGCATCACGCAAAGGAGATAGGTAGGAATACATATCAGTTTTATACAAGTGAATTGAATATAAGAGTGAGCGAAAGATTTTATATTGAAGGTAAGCTTAGGGAAGCTATAGTTAAAAATGAACTTTACCTTCATTACCAACCCCAGTTCAGTTTAGAAGATGATAAACTCGTGGGCTTTGAAGCATTGCTTAGATGGTACAACCCGGAAAGCGGTTTACTGTTGCCCGGTAAATTTATAACGGTTGCGGAGGAATCGGATCTTATAGAAAGTTTGGGTGAGTGGGTTATAAGACAGGCATGTTCCCACGGCAAGATCCTTGAAGATATGGGTTACAGACTTAGGATAGCGGTTAACATATCATCAAATCAGCTGTCCTCTCCCGATTTTGATAAAAAGGTTGAGTATATTCTAACGGAGACCGGGTTTTCTCCAGATCTTTTGGAGTTTGAGATAACGGAAAGCACATTGATAAAGAATAAAAGGGAAGCTATGAAGGTTCTTAACAGGTTGAAATCAATGGGTATTACCGTAGCGGTGGATGATTTCGGTACGAGCTATTCATCCCTCAATTATCTTAAATATTTTCCCGTTGATAAGCTTAAGATAGACAGATCCTTCATAGGTGATATAATTTCCGACCCGAATGATGTTGCCATTACAACGACGATAATAGCCATAGCCCACAATCTCGGACTTAAAGCGACCGCGGAAGGAGTTGAAACGGAAGAACAGCTTACTTTTTTGAAGCTGTGGCAGTGTGACGAGGCTCAGGGTTACTTTTTCAGTCCTCCTCTTCCCTTTAAGGATGTGGTGGAGAGATTAAAAAATAATCTGCTACCTGTTAAAGGTGAATAACCGTATCAGCCATAATATAACTCAGCTTTACTATATTTATAAGTTCATCCTTAGGAATACCGAATCTCTCTGCAATCTCATCCAATACGGGAAGGCTGGTATCATACTCATCCGCCACAATTCTTGTACTATTACTTTCTAATATCTCCGCATAGTGGAGCAGAATACCTAATGGGGATGTTTTATCCGTATAAGCGGAGATTATATTTTCACCCACATTGACCCTTCGCAGGAAGGAGATTTTATCCTCTTCAATAAGTTCATCTATGAGGGAGAATAATCCCGCTAAGTATGCTTCAGCTGCGAGTTGAAGATATTTCTTTTTGGCAAGACCTTCCATTATCTTAGCCCTTATAAGAGATCTCTTCCATAGTTTTGTATCGCCGACACTTGCATAATCGTTTATGGATATTACGAGTATAAAGTTCCTGAGTTGTTTCAAACCGAAAAAGGCTGCTGCTTGTTCAATACTCTTTATCTGAGATTGTATTGAAAAGTAGGCTGAATTTACGAATCTGAGGAGTTTTGCTGACATACCCGCGTCCGTTTCTATTACCTTCGCGTACTCTTTTATGTCTTCCGATGTATTTAGGAGTGTAAGCAGGCGTAATAATGTGCTTCTTAGGAATGGAGATAGCTTTATTTCTTTAAGAAGTCTGGGTTCTTCAACTACAGGACCGGAAACAAAGTCTCCCATTTTAAGTGAAATTTGTAGATCTTCCTTATTGCTTATGTTTGTGACAAGAATTTTTTTCTTATTTGCCCTTACTGTACTTACCCTCTCAATGTTGAGCTCTGAGGGTGTGAATTCAATGATATCAACAACTTCTCCGAGCTCTGGGCTTGATTCGTACATCTGGAAAGGTATTATGAAATCCGCACCTTCCGCCTTTAGCTTTTTTATAACACCTATCACCTTTGATAACACTATGGTACTGTTGCTTATTGAGGGAGGGTAGAGCTTATATATTACGGAGAAGGGGTTTATGAGGTCAAATATTTTCATGAGAAGGCTGTCTAAGGGTATCCTTATGAATATCTTCCTTCCATCATCAATTCTAGTTACCCCGTATTCCGCAATACTCTTTATCATGATGAATATAAGTCTGTTTGACGAAGCGCCGTTGTGTGGTTTGTCTGTGGAATGAAGGAAAACTTCCGCTCCTACCCTATTTCCTTGGGTATTAAAGATGGATTGTTTACTCAGTTTTACCCGCATATCAAGAAATATAAATCGGTTTTTTAATTTTTTTATAAAAACTTGTTATAATCTAATTGTGTCGGGTAAAAGAGCTATACTCGGTCTTGAAGATGGAACTTACTTCATAGGAAGATCCTTCGGCGCGGAGGGAGAGACAGAGGGAGAACTTATTTTTAATACATCCATGACGGGTTACCAGGAGATCCTTACCGATCCCTCTTATAGGGGGCAGATAGTCGTTATGACTTATACACAGATTGGCAATTACGGTATAAATCCTGAAGACTTTGAATCGTCATCCGTTCATGTTAGGGGTTTTGTGGTAAGGGAGGCTTTTGGGTTTTACAGTAACTGGCGTGCTACAAAAAGCCTTCATGAGTTCCTCAGAGAGTACGGTATAGTCGGTATTGAAGGTATAGATACGAGGGCATTGGTAAAGAGGATTAGGGATAAGGGAGTTGTAAAAGGTGTTATATCTACTGAAGAGACGGATCCTGTAAAGGTTGTCAATAAGGCTAAGCGGATGCCTTCCATATCCGAGCTTGATCTTGTTAAGGAGGTTGTTACGGAAAGGCGTGATTTTCTGAGTACTAAGGCGGATGAAGGACCCCTTATAGGTATAGTTGATTTCGGATATAAGAGAAACATTGAAAGAAAACTGAAATATAATGGCGCTGATGTGGTGGTCATACCTTATTTTAAAGCTTTTGAATTGATTGAAAAATTGAAACCTGATGCCCTTCTTATGTCAAACGGACCGGGTGATCCTGAGAGGGTGAAGGAAGGTATAGAGATTGTTAACAGATATGCGGGGAAAATGCCCATATTCGGTATTTGCCTCGGACATCAGATTATAGGTATAGCTTTGGGGTGTAGGACATACAAGCTTAAATTTGGGCATCACGGCGGTAATCACCCCGTAAAAAACTTGCTTACCGGCAGTATAGAAATAACCGCTCAAAATCACAACTATGCTATTGATCCGGGTAGCATCGGAAGTGATATTGAAGTAACCCATATAAATCTTTTAGATGATACTGTTGAAGGTATAAGACATAAAAAGATGCCTATTTATTCCGTACAATTTCATCCTGAAAATTCTCCAGGGCCTCACGACTCTTATCGTATTTTCAAGGAGTTTATGGATATAGTCAATAATTTTTAGAAACTCTTGCCAGAATATGGTCATCTGACTATATTAATCCTACCATGAAGCCCAAAGAGGTTATGGAAGTTTTAAGGATTTCCAGAAGCACCTTAAGGAGACTTAGAAAAGAAGGGAAGATA
>WFWF01000013.1 GCA_015491275.1 Aquificales bacterium
ACACCCTTATATAGCCACGGGTATGAAAGAGAGTAAGTTCGGCATAGATATAAAGAAGGCAATAGAAGAATACAAATATGCATCCACCTTAAGCAATATAGAAATTGTAGGAATACACTGTCACATAGGTTCACAGATAACGGATATCTCTCCCTTCGCCGAAGCGGTTGAAAAGGTAATGGGTCTATATCACAACCTGTTAAATGAAGGAATAGAAATAAAATATGTGGATATAGGAGGAGGTTTGGGTATAAAATACAAACCAGAGGATAATGAGCCTTCACCCGCTGATCTTTACGAAGCTATAAAGCCTTATATATCGGACATAAGGGTAAACCTCATTATAGAACCGGGAAGATCCATAGTCGGAAACGCAGGCATCTTTGTTACAGAAGTACAGTTTATTAAAAAGAAGGAAGGAAAGAACTTCATAATAGTGGACGGAGGTATGAATGATCTTATAAGACCTTCCATATACGGCGCGTATCATCATATAGTCCCCGTTGTACCTAAGGGCAACAAAAAGATAAAGGTGGATATAGTAGGACCTATATGTGAAACGGGCGACTTTTTGGCAAAGGACAGGGAAATAGAAGAACCGGAAAGGGGAGATTTGCTGGCGGTTTTATCCGCAGGAGCTTACGGATATGTGATGTCCTCCCACTACAACCTGAGAGAAAGACCCGCTGAGATACTCGTTGACGGTGATAGTTACAGATGTATAAATAAGAGGCAAGGTTACGATGACATGTATGAGCTTCATTGCAAATAATTACTTGATAAACTATATTATCCATCTATGGATATAAAGGCACAATTGGAACTTTTTGTGGAAAGGTGTAAGGAAAGAAAATTAAAGATAACTCCTCAGAGAATAGCAGTTTATGAAGTATTATTAAAATCAAAGGAACATCCTACAGTAGAGGAGATATACAATCAAATAAAGGAGAAGTATCCCTATGTTTCAATGGCTACAGTTTACAGAACTGTTGAGATATTGGAGAATATAGGTCTCGTTAAAAGGGTATGCTACTGGGGAAATTCCACAAGATACGATGCCAATATTGAAGAGCACCATCATTTTATATGTATAAAATGCGGATCAATAAGGGATGTTTCTTTCAACGGAGAAATTAACATACCCCGGGAAATAGAAGGATGTACGGTAAACAGTGTGGCGGTTAATATGTACGGAATATGTCCATCATGTAATAATTGAAAATACACCCATTTTTTCAAACTTTTTTGTGCGCTCTCTGAGGAGTTGATCGCAAGGTATAGAACATAGTTCTTTAAGACAGGCATTTATATAACAGGAGAGTATGCGGGCGGAGTTTTTATAGTTCCAGTGGGAAGCACCGTAGGGTTCCTTTACCACATAATCAATAATTCCCATGTCCAAAAGATCCTGAGAAGTAAGTTTAAGGGCTTTTGATGCCTCTTTAACCTTTGATTGATCTCCCCATAATATAGCAGCACACCCTTCCGGCGATATTACGGAGTATATAGCATTTTCCATCATAAGTATTCTGTCCGCAACACCGAAGGCAAGGGCACCTCCGCTTCCGCCCTCACCTATAACAATCGCTACGGTGGGCACTTTTAGAAAAGCCATTGTTGATATACTTTCCGCTATGGCTTCCGATTGTCCCCTTTCCTCCGCACCTATGCCCGGATAGGCACCCGGCGTATCAATAAAGGTTATAAGGGGCATTTTAAATTTTTCCGCAAGTTTCATAATCCTTATAGCCTTCCTGTATCCCTCTGGATGGGGCATCCCGAAATTCCTTTCCATCTTTTCCTTAGTCGTTCTACCCTTTTCATGACCTATGACAGCTACGGGCTTTCCCCTGAAGTATGCAAAGCCCCCTATAACAGCCTTGTCATCACCGAATCTTCTGTCTCCGTGAAGTTCCGTAAAGTTTTTAAAGATCAGTTTTATAAAGTCAACTGTGTGAGGCCTTTTTGGATGTCTTGCAAGTTGAACACGTTCCCAAGGAGATAACTTCTTGTACAGTTTTTCCGACTTTTCCCTGAATTTTTTCTTAAGTTCTATAAGGTCTCCCCTTACCTCTCTGTTACCGAATTTATATATCTTCTCAAGCTGTTCTATCTTGTCCCTTAATTCAGCAAGCTCCCTTTCAAACTCAAGAAACATGGTTTAACTATATATAACACACTTACGCCTTCAAAGTAGATACCACTTCAAGCATACTATCAACAATGTAGGCAACGTCCTCATCGGATAAAAAAGGATGGACGGGAATAGAAAACACCTCCTCCCTGTATTTATATGCATTTTCAAGGGTTAAAGCTTTGCATTCCCTTATTTCATTGAGCAGGTAAGGATAGTATATTCTCGCATCAATCCCCTTTTCCTTCAAACCTTCAATGATAGCATCCCTTAAAGGATGTCTCATTGTAAAAAGGTGATATACATGTTTTGAATTTTCCCTTTCTTTCGGCACCCCAAAAATTTCGGAAAAATTATCCTTGTAAATCCTGGCTATTTCCCTCCTTCTTTCATTTCTTTCATCAAGATACTTAAGCTGAATAGATCCTATGGCAGCCTGAAACTCAGTAATCCTTACATTGAAGGCGGGATGTTCACCGAAATCTATCCACTTTTTTATATTCTTTGCTATCTCCTCCGAATCCGTTAACACAGCACCACCCTCTCCCATAGGAACATTCTTTGAGGCGTAAAAGCTGAAGGCGGACACATGGCCCCACGCTCCCGCTTTCTTCCCCGAATATTCCGCACCGTGGGCTTGAGCTGCATCCTCAAGAACAAAAAATCCATATTTCTCAGAAAGGTACATAATAGATTCCATATCCGCCATCTGCCCGAAAAGATGAACGGGTATAACAACTTTGGGATTATATTTTTTTGCAACATCCTCAAGTTGATTAACATCCATTGTGTAGTACTCATCAATATCAATTACCAAGGGTGTTCCGCCGGCAAGCAAAACAGCATCAACGGTTGCCATAAAACTCATCGCAGGTACTACAACCGTCTCTCCTTTATCAACTCCTAAAGCTTTAAGGG
>WFWF01000014.1 GCA_015491275.1 Aquificales bacterium
AACACAATGCTTTGTATATGCTGTAGCTTTGAGTTCATTGTTAACAAATATTTTGTAGTCAAAGGAGAAGGTAAACCTTGTAATCTCTTTGGGGGTCAGGTGAATTTCAAAGAGATCGTCAAAGTAAAGGGGTTTTTTAAAAACACATCGGGTTTCAAGAAGGACGACCTCAAATCCCTTGTCCCTTAGTTTACTGTAGGGGTATCCCCTTTCCCTTAGGAATATATCCCTCGCCTCTTCAAGGTATCTGAAGTAGTTTGAATGATGAACAACTCCTTGGGCATCGGTTTCATAAAAATGGACCCTTCTGCGGTATATCATTTACTTCCTTTATTTTTACACTCACTGCATACACCGAATATTTCAAGCCTGTGGTTTATTGGAGTGAAATCATACTCCTCACAAACCTGATCCTGAAGCTCCTCTATCTCCTGATCAACAAATTCTATAATCTTTTTACATTCAACACAGATGAGATGATCATGGTGGGATCTGCCCGCCATAAACTCATATATGGTCCTGTTATTTATCTTTATTATCTCCCTAACCGCTCCGAATTCTTGCAGGAGTTTTACGGTTCTGTATATGGTTGACCTTGACACGGATGTATTGTTCTTTGACAATATCCAGTTCACAAGCTCCTCAATCTCAAAATGACTACCGTAAGAGGCTATCAGATCTATTACTTCAAGTCTCGTTTTGGTAGGCTTAAGGTTTTTATCTTTAAGGAATTTTTTGAAGCTATTTTTTATATGCTTCAATTCTTCCTTTGACATCATAGTAACATAAAAATAATAACACTATTTTGGAAAAAAACCTATAATTGAATTAGATGTTTGAAAAAGTTCTAATAGCCAACAGAGGAGAGATCGCTGTAAGGGCTATAAGGGCTTGCAAGGAGCTGGGCATAAAGACGGTTGCGATTTTCTCCGAAGCGGACAGGGAATCACTTCATGTTATGTTGGCGGACGAGAGTATATGTATAGGACCTGCGGATCCTTCAAAAAGCTATCTTGATATACCTTCAATAATGGCTGCCATAGAGGTTTCGGGTGCTCAGGCGGTTTATCCCGGATACGGTTTTTTATCAGAAAACCCCAAGTTTGCCGACATTGTGGAAACAAGCGGTGTTAAGTTCATAGGTCCTAATCCGGAAACCCTTGAGCTGATAGGGAACAAGATGGAAGCCAAAAGGATGGCAAAGAAGGTCGGTCTGCCCCTCGTTCCAGGCAGTGACGGTCCGGTCAATGAGGAACAAGCCCTTTCCGTAGCGGAAAGGATAGGATATCCGGTTGTGCTTAAGGCATCCGCGGGAGGCGGGGGAAGAGGTATAAGGGTTGTTAATTCTGAAGCGGAGCTTATTGAAAAACTGCCGGTTGCAATAAAGGAGGCGGAGATAGCCTTCGGTGACGGGAGTATCTACATAGAGAAGTTTTTAGTTAATCCGAAACATATAGAGGTGCAGGTTATTGCGGATGAATACGGAAATGTGATTACATTAGGGGAGAGAGAATGTTCTGTTCAAAGGAGACACCAAAAACTTATTGAAGAGGCTCCGAGCAGTGCTGTAACGGAGAGAAAAAGGACAGAACTTGAAGAGATGGTTAAAGAATTCTGCAAAGAGATTGGGTATGTGGGGGCGGGTACGGTTGAGTTTTTGATGGATGAAGACGGAAATTTCTATTTTATGGAGATGAACGGAAGGATTCAGGTGGAACATCCGGTAACAGAGATGGTAACGGGTGTTGATATAGTAAAGAATCAGATAAGGGTAGCTATGGGTGAAAGGCTTGATATAAAAAAGATTGTAAGAAGAGGGTATGCCATAGAATTCAGGATAAATGCGGAGGATCCCCTTAAGTTCATGCCGAGTCCCGGCACAGTTGAAAGACTTATATTCCCGGGAGGATTCGGTGTAAGGTTTGATACCCATATATATCAGGGGTACTCCATACCGCCCTACTATGATTCCCTCATAGGGAAACTCATTGTATGGGGTGAAACGAGGGAGGAGGCGATAAGCAGGGGCAGAAGGGCTCTTGAAGAGCTTGTCATTGAAGGGAGGGGCCTTGTTACTAATAAGGATTTTCACCTTGCTGTTCTCGGGAGGGAAGAGTTTGTTGAGGGCAGACACCATATAGGTCTTGTAGAGGAAATGTATGGAAGGAAGGCTGGTAACTTTTCGTGACTTCATGAAATTTGCGGTTGAGCAATATTACTGTTCTCCCTTTGAGAAGATAGGTTCCGCAGGTGATTTTTTTACCGCTCCTGAACTTGATAGGGTTTTCGGATATACCTTGGCGGATTTTATCAAGCCTCTAATATCAAGATACAAGGAACCCGTTATACTTGAGCTCGGCGCTGGTACGGGCAAGATGGCTTATGACATACTTAGCTATTTTTATACCAGTGATCCCTCTTTCGCGGAGAGGGTTAAATACATTATTTATGAGAAGAGTAATTACATGACAGATATACAGATGAAAACCCTTGCGCCCTTTAAAAATGTTTCCTGGTTCACCTATCTTCCGGAGGTGGAAGGAATTGTTATTTCCAATGAATTTTTTGATGCCCTTCCGGTTCATGTTGTAAAAGGTAGCAAGGAGTTGTATGTTTCTGAGGACGGCAAAGAAGTGTGGATGGATATAAAGGATGAGAGGATAAAGGGTTTTCTTGAAAGGATGGGCTACGATAATTTAAAGGGCTACAGAATAGAGGTCCCCCTTGACGCAATAGAATTCCTGCAAAAGATAGGGGATGCCCTAAGGAGCGGATACAATCTCATTATAGACTACGGTTATACATCCGACGAGATAAAGAACTTTCCGGAAGGTACGGTGGTGGGATACAGCAGGCACAGGGTAATACAGGAGAAACTTTACAGCATGGCTGGGGAGATAGATATAACCGCCCATGTAAACTTTTCTGCAATCATTGAGTACGGTAAGGATTTTTCCTTAGAACCGTGTTTTTTAAAAAGCCTTCGCGATTTCCTCATGGACTCTTCACTCTTTATTAAAAATCTTTTAACCCTTAACGCATCCCAATCACCGGAAGAGATTGAAAGATTCACGAGGCTTAAGACAATGCTTGTCAGTATGGGGGATAGATTTAAGGTCTTGCTTCAGCGTAAAAGACATTGATTACTTATAATCTTTTCTATGCTGAGAATAAGGGGAAAGGCTTTGCAGAAGATCATTGAGCAGGCGGAAAGAGACTATCCCTATGAAACCTGCGGACTCTTGCTGGGTAAAATTGACCGCAATGTTAGGACCGTCTTCGGGGCTTATGAAACACCTAATAAAAATCCCGACAGAAAGCACGACAGATATGAGATAGATCCAAAGGATTATATAAAAGCGGAGGATAAAGCGAGGGAATTTAATCTTGAAATTGTCGGCGTTTACCATTCCCATCCTGACCATCCTGATAAACCTTCCAAGTTTGATGAGGAGAGGGCTTTCCCTGATCTGTCCTATATAATACTTTCCGTTAATAAAGGTAAGGTTACATCTTACAGAAGCTGGGAGCTTGTTAACGGAAAGTTTGTTGAAGAGGAGATGTACATATTCGGTTAAAATATTACTATGAGTATTGATATAGAAACAGTAAAAAAGGTAGCCCATCTTGCCCGTTTGGATCTTAAAGAGGAGGAGTTGGAAATTCTTTCTTCCCAGATGGTGGATATTGTTGATTTTGTTAATCAGTTGGCGGAGCTTGACACGGAAAATGTTGAACCCTATATTCATACTGTTAGTGAAACACCCATGAGGGAAGATAAGAAGGGAGATACCCTTGAAAGGGAAAAGGCTTTAATGAATGCACCCGAGAGGGAGAAGGGGTTCTTTGTGGTGCCGAGGATAGTGGAGATATAATATGGAGACCGTTGAAAAGAAAAAGGCTTTTCAGACTTCCCTTGCCCATATAGAAAGGCGTTTCGGAAAGGGAGCTATAATGCCCTTAGGGGCGAGGGAAGGTATAAGGGTTGAGACCATATCAACGGGGTCAATAGCCCTTGATCTTGCTACCGGCATAGGCGGAATACCCCGCGGGAGGATAACGGAGCTTTTCGGTCATGAATCTTCCGGTAAAACCACAATAGCCCTTCATGTTATTGCGGAGGCTCAGAAGGACGGAGGTATAGCAGTATTTATTGATGCGGAGCATGCCCTTGATCCTTCTTATGCCAAAAGGATAGGTGTTAATACAGAGGAGCTTTATATATCCCAGCCCGATTACGGTGAACAAGCCCTTGAAATTGTTGAAAATCTTATAAACAGCGGTGCGGTTGATGTGATTGTGGTGGATTCGGTGGCTGCCCTTGTCCCGAAGGAGGAACTTGAAGGCAAGATGGAAGATACTAAGGTTGCAATGCAGGCAAGGTTGATGTCCCAAGCATTAAGGAAACTGAAGGGGATAGTCCACAGGAGTAACACAGCCCTAATATTCATAAATCAGATAAGGGAAAAGATAGGGGCTTACGGTAATCCGGAAACAACACCGGGAGGAAGGGCACTTAAGTTCTTTGCGGATATGAGGATTGAGGTAAGAAGGGGACCGGATATTAAGGACGGAGAGAGGCGGATAGGCAACAGGGTGAGGGTAAAGATAGTTAAGAACAAGCTCGCACCCCCCTTCCAGGAGGCTGAGTTTGATATCATTTATGGTGAAGGCATCTCTAAGATCTCCGATATTGTGGACACCGCGGTTGAGAGGAAGGTTATAACAAGAAGCGGTTCGTGGTACAGTTACGGGGAGGTGAGACTTGGTCAGGGAAGAGAACAGGTTAAAAAATTCCTCCTTGAAAACGAAGATATACTTGAGGAGGTCAGAAGGAAGCTATTGGAGGTCTCCGGTCTTGCTTCAGTTGATACTTAAAAAGGCTGTTGAGATAGGAGCATCGGATGTACATATAAAGATAGGCACAAGGCCCGTTTTCAGGGTCCATAAAAAATTAAGGATTCTTAATGATTTTCCTCCTATTGACAGTTCCGTGTTTTCCCTGTTTCTTGAAGAGGTGCTTGGGAAGAATCCCAAGAAGAAAATAGAATTTGAAGAATTTGGTGAGGCGGATACATCTTATTCACTTCCGGGTGTATCACGCTTCAGGGTTAATGTTTACAAACAACGCGGTAGTGCGGGAATGGCTTTCAGAACTATACCTTTTGAAATACCGCGTTTTGATACACTGAATCTTCCCCCCGTTATGTTAAACGTTTCCCTTGAAAAAACAAAGGGATTGATTCTCGTCACTGGTCCTACCGGATCGGGTAAGTCAACAACCCTCGCCTCTATTATTGAGCACATGAATCAAACGAGGGAGTGTGTTATAGTTACCATAGAGGATCCGATAGAGTATCTCTTTAAAGATAAAAAATCCTTTATAATCCAGAGGGAGGTCGGTATAGACACATCCAGCTTTGCGAGGGGATTGAGGGCTGCATTGAGGGAGGACCCCGATGTAATAATGGTTGGTGAGATAAGGGATAAGGAAACAGCCCAAATAGCCCTTCAGGCGAGTGAAACGGGTCATCTCGTTCTGGCAACCTTACATACCCTTGATGCTAAGGAAACCATAAACAGACTTATAAGCATGTTCTCTCTTGAGGTAAGGGATCAGATAAGGATCCAGCTCGCTGAAACCCTTATCGCCATCTTTTCTTTGAGATTACTTCCGAGGGCGGACGGTAACGGTTCCGTACCCGCGGTTGAGATAATGCTGAATACGGGAGCTATAAAGGAAGCACTACTTGATCCTGATAGGCTTAATGAGATTCCCACCCTTATAGAAAGGGGAAGGGCTGCTTACGGTACACAGACCTTTGATCAGCATCTTGAAGAGCTTTACAGGAAAAGATGGATTGATTATGAAACCGCCATATTGGCGGCAAGCAAGCCCACTGATCTTGAGCTTAAGCTAAAAGGAATATCTTCCGGATCAACGGGATACGCTTCCTTCTGATGAAGATAACCATTGACGGACCTGCGGGTAGCGGTAAATCAACGATAGCAAGGCTCATCTCTTTGAGATTAAAAATCCCTTATCTTGAAACGGGGACCGTTTACAGGGCTTTTGCCTACATACTTTTAAGGGAAAAGGAAAATGCGAATGAAGGAAGGGCTGTAAATCTCGTGAGGGAAAGACCCTTAGGGGTAAAAATGGATGTGGGTTCAATGGAAATACATTATAAGGGTAGGGATATAACCGGTGAACTGGGAAGGGAGGATGTGGGAAGGGTGGCTTCAATTATAGCGTCTTTCCCCTCTTTTAAAGAGGAAATCAACAAATACTTCAGGGAGATCGTAAAGGGTCAGGCTGTTATTGAAGGCAGGGATGCGGGTCTTTATATATTTCCCGATGCGGATATAAAGTTTTTTATTACCGCATCTCCTGAGGAGAGGGCTAAAAGGAGATGGAAACAGTTGAGGGAGCGGGGTGAAGAGGTTTCTTATGAAGAGATTCTTAAAAGTATAAAGGAGAGAGATGACAGGGATACAAAAAGGCCCAAATATCCTTTTAAGCCTGCGAAGGATGCCCTTATTATTGATACAACCAATATGACCGTTGAAGAGGTTACAACCCACATTTTAAAGGAGATATACAGGTGTATCTCCAATATGTAAATGCCATTAACAGCTGTAAAGAGACTTTACAACATATCAAATGATTGATATACAATGACTTTCTGAAATTTTGCGGAAATTTTGTAAAGGATTTTAACATTGCTCCGGATATAAGTGAAACCTAATATGCTCCATTTATCAAAAACTTACATATTTGGCACGGTTTTTGCTTAATACTTAGCATGGAAAAGGGAGGTGGAAGCATGAGGAAGGTAGTGATGATGATTATAGGAATGGGGTTGGGTGTTACAACTTTTGCGGTAGCGCAGGATGGCTTGCTTGACGGAGAGCTTCCAGATGACATACGCCCGCCTATTGATATAGGTGTGAGACCAGAGAGACCCGAGGTAATAAGACCGGAGCGTCCGGACATACCTATGAGACCTGAAATGCCTCGCCCCAGGCCAGAAAGGCCCAGGCTTCCCCGTATTCCCTTGGACGAGATATCATAGGGGGCAGGAATGATGAAGAAGCTGTTGAGTTTACTTATAGTTCTGTCAGCGGGTGTTGCGTTGGCAGGTGATAAAGGTACTCAGGAAGTTACTCTTGATGAACTTGACGAAATAACCGGTGGTGGTGTAAGGGATCCAAAGATAATTCTTTGGGATGAAGCGCATAAGAATACGGGTGTAAGTCCCGAAGTGGGTGGCGGTGCTACGGGTAACAGCGCAACTTATGGTAACAATAGCGGTGTTAATGAGGTGGGTATGAAATGAGCTTGCAATCTTTGATTGCAATAAAAACTTTTAAAGGAGGTATTGCCATGAAAAAGCATCTTTTACTCTCAGCACTTTTGGTCGGGGCTTTAAGTGTACCTGCCATCTCCGCGGAAGTCCTCTCCGAGGAGGAGCTTGAAGAGGTAAGCGCTAAGGGTGTTCAGACGATTATCAACGAGGACCATGTGGACGACGACCAGTACAACAACAACGGATCAGTTTTGCTTGCCAACGACGCACAGAGGACGATTGAGAATGTTACTGTAACAAATAACGCTCAGTCTGCTGTAAACATGGGTACTAACATATTGGGAGATGTCGGTGCGGATGATGATATTGATGCCCTTCAGACAAGTGTACAGACCGCTTACAACTATGTTGAGGAATCAATACAGAGTGTATTTAATGACGAAGATCTGGATGACGATCAGTACAATAACAACGGTTCTCTGCAAATCTTGAATGATGCTCAAAGAGAAGTGGACAGTGTAACTATAAGCAATAGCGCTCAGTCAGCTGCAAACCTCGGTGTTAACATAACGGGTAATCTCGGATCGGGTGATGACATAACATCCACTCAAATCAACGATCAGTATGCTGATAACTTTGTCTGGTACACTGACCAGTATATAGAAAATGACGATGATAACAATGACGAGCAGTTCAATAACAATGCTTCCGTACAGCTGTTGAATAATGCCCAGAAGGAAGCTGAATCCGTATCCCTGGTAAATAGCGCTCAGTCAGCTGCAAACCTCGGGCTTAACACAGCAGGAAACTTGGGAGCGGTTGAAGACATAATCTCTACTCAGACCAATATTCAGACAGCTGTGAACAATGTGTACTGATAAAAAGGAAAAGCCGGAAGGGGGCTTTCCTCCCTTCCGTCCCTAATAATATAGGGGGAATGCTATGAGAAGGCAAGTGTTAAATTTAACACTGCTTACTGCGTTACTTACTCCGATGGCGATAGGTACGGAGATCATCTCCGACGAAGAGCTTGATGATGTGAGCGGTG
>WFWF01000015.1 GCA_015491275.1 Aquificales bacterium
ATGTAAATCACCTGCTGTGGGCTGTTATGTCAATAAGATCAATAATAGCTAAGAAATATAAGGATTTAATACCGAATGTTGACAGATGGATACAATCCCTCAGAAGATATTCCTTCATATCGGAAGATTTCATAGAGAAAAACAAGGAGCTCAAAGAAAGGATTGATAATCTCAAAAGGGAAGTAACGGAATTTCTGAAAGGAAATGAGATAAGGGATCTCATTGCTTCATCAGAAGAGATCACCCTCAGGGAAGAAAAGGGTGAATACACACTCGTCGTTTCGGATGTAACCGGATATATTCAGGCATCTGGCAGGGTATCAAGGATGTTTGCAGGCGGTATAACCAAAGGTCTCAGCTATATACTTGTGGACGATAAAAAGGCTTTCAACAACCTGCTAAGGAAGGTAAGATGGTTCGGAGAGGAAATAAACTTCCTGAAAGCGGAAGAGGTTAATTTTAATAAACTCTTAAAGGAAATAGATGAAGACAGACTTAAAGTAAGAGAGCTTATGGCAGGAAAGAAAAAGGTAAAGAAGACGGATGTCCTCAAACCCCTACTTGTTATAGTGGAATCCCCTAACAAGGCAAGGACCATAGCAAACTTCTTCGGAAAGCCGGTTGTAAGAAGGATAGGCGGTCATGAGGTGATGGAAGTAGTTGTGGGTGATATATATCTAATTATTACCGCCTCCGCGGGGCATATATTGGATCTAACCAAGGATAAAGGATTTCACGGTGTAATAAGGACCGATGGAGTTTTTGTACCCATTTATGAAACAATTGAAGAAAAAGAACAGATTATAGAGGGATTAAGGGCTATAGCTGTAGAAGCGGACGAAGTTTACATAGCTACGGATCCAGACACAGAAGGAGAAAAGATAGGATGGGATGTTGGCAATATACTTATGCCTTATGTTGACAGCGTAAAGAGGATGGAATTTCATGAGGTAACGAAGAGGGCAATAATAAATGCGCTTAAAAACCCGAGGAATTTTGATGAAAATCTTGTAAAGGCACAGGTTGTAAGAAGGATTTCTGACAGATGGGTTGGGTTTGAAGTATCAAAGATACTACAGGAAACCTTTTCAAAAAACTGGCTATCCGCTGGAAGGGTACAGACACCCGTTCTGGGCTGGATAATAGAGAGGGAAAGGGAATACAGGAAGAAGAAGTATATAGCGGTTATAAGATCAAAGAACCTTAGGTTAGAGTTTGAATTTGAGAATAAAAGGAAGGCTAAGGAATTTTCTGAAAATTTAAATCACTTTGAAATAAAAGTAAAGGAAGAGTTTGAGGATAAAATAAATCCGCCACCACCTTATACAACGGACACTATGCTTAGGGACGCTTCAGAAAGATACAGGTTCTCCCTTGAAAAGACGATGAATCTTGCTCAACAACTGTTTGAAATGGGTCTTATTACATATCACAGGACGGATTCTACAAGGGTCTCGGACACGGGTATAGGTATAGCAAGGGACTACATAAAGGAAGAGTTCGGAGAAGAATACTTCTACGGAAGGCATTGGGGTGAAGGGGGAGCACATGAGTGTATAAGACCCACCAAACCCCTTGATCCTGAAGAGCTCAGATCTATGATGCTGGGGGGTCAGATAGAAGGTATAACAAGGGATCATATACTGTTGTATGAGCTTGTCTTCAAAAGATTTATCTCCTCCCAGATGAGACCAGTAAAGGTTAAAAAGAAGAAGGTATGTATAAAAGCGGGGGATATTGAAAGGGAAGAAACAATAATCGCAGAAATAATAGAAAGGGGTTTTGACCTGATAAATCCAATAGAAGCAACACATATTGAAGAGGGAAGGGTTGAAATAACAGAAAAGGAAATAAGGCAAGTTCCTAAGGCATTCCTCTATACCCAAGGTAGCCTTGTAGCAGAGATGAAAAGAAGGGGTATAGGGAGACCTTCAACCTACGCCACAATAGTAACAAAGCTATTTGACAGGGGTTATATAATAGAAAGGAAAGGATTTCTTATTCCTACAAAGCTCGGCAAAGAGGTTTATGAATACCTTAAAAAGAGGGAAGATATAATACCCTTTGTTTCTGAAGAATTTACGAGACAGCTTGAGAAAGTAATGGATCACATTGAAGAAGGAAAAGAGGACTATCAGGAAGTTTTAAAGGATATATACAGCCACATAGTTAAGATGGAAAGAAGATAATGTTCCATATCATCTATTCTACTATGTGCTAATATAATTTCTATTGGAATGGAAAAGAGGGAAATTTTAAATAGATATACGGGACCTATTGATATTAAGTATCTGAGTTACGAAGAGCTAAAAAGGCTGGCGGAAGAAGTCCGGGATTATATGCTTGAGGTTACCTCAAAGAATGGGGGACACATAGGTGCAAGTCTCGGGACAGTTGAGCTTACTATAGCAATACTTAGGGTGTTTGATCCTCCCAAGGATACAATAATATGGGACATAGGTCATCAGGCTTATGCGTGGAAGATACTTACCGACAGAAAAGAAGAGTTTAAAACCCTGAGAAAATATAAGGGAATATCCGGATTCTTAAGAAGATCCGAAAGTATCTACGATGTCTTCGGTGCGGGTCACAGCTCAACCTCCGTATCCGCAGGTCTTGGCTTCAGGATAGGCAAGGATCTTAAGGGAGAGGAAGGATGGGTTGTGGCAATTATAGGTGACGGTGCAATGACCGCGGGCATGGCTTTTGAAGCATTAAATAATGCGGGGCATCTTAGACCTGATAAATTTATAGTGATACTTAACGATAATGAGATGTCCATATCTCCTAATGTGGGTGCAATATCAAACTACCTCGGGAACATAATGAGCGGTAGATTTGTTCAGGAAACGAGGCAGAAGATAAAAAGATTACTGGGATATCTCGGAGAAAAACCCCTGAGGGTTGCCAAGCTGACAGAAGAATTCATAAAGGGCCTTATATCTCCGGGCATAATCTTTGAAGAGCTGGGATTTAACTATATAGGGGTTGTGGACGGTCACAACATAGAATCCCTTGAAAAAACTTTAAAAAATGCAAAATACATAAATGGTCCTGTACTCATACATGTGATTACAAAGAAGGGAAAAGGTTATAAGCCTGCGGAAGATGATCCTGTAAAGTGGCATGGTGTACCGCCCTACAAGAGGGAATCGGGAGAGGTCATAAAGAAGAAGGGTACACCCACATGGACATCCGTATTCAGCAAAAGCATAGTTGAACTCGGAGAGATGTATGAAGATCTTGTATGTATTACACCCGCAATGAAGGAAGGTTCAGGTCTATCCGAGTTTGCGGAAAGATTCCCAGAAAGGTTCTTTGATGTGGGGATAGCGGAACAGCATGCTGCCACATTTGCTGCGGGGCTTTCAGCTGAAGGATTGAGGGTTGTATTAGCCTACTATTCAACTTTCATGCAAAGGGCTTATGATCAAATCATACACGATATAGCCCTTCAAAATCTTCCGGTCACCTTTGCGGTTGACAGGGCTGGACTTGTAGGAGATGACGGTCCAACCCATCACGGTACCTTTGATCTGTCTTTTTTAAGATGCATACCCAACATAATAATATCCGCACCAAAAGATGAACAGGAACTCAGAAACCTTTTATATACATCCGTGAAAAATCGCCTACTTATGTCTATAAGGTACCCGAGGGGCAGTGCACCCGGAAATCCATTCAACGGTTTTGAGGAGATTAAGATAGGCACATGGGAAAAACTTATTGAAGGAAGCTATGTAGCCATTCTTGCAATAGGACAGACAGTATATCCCGCTTTAGAATCCGCTGAAAGGCTTATAAAAG
>WFWF01000016.1 GCA_015491275.1 Aquificales bacterium
ATAATAAGGTTCTTCCAATCCTGAGGTAGTGAAAAGGAGGATGCATCCTTTTTAACATTTATCTCTTTAAGTTCCCTTCTTATATCTTCAACCATTTTCTTTAATTCTTTAACATCATCGTTTGTAGCATAAGCAACCTGCTTGGGGGTACGCGTCGCTTCCCTTGTCGGTTTCGGAAAAACGACATACTTTTCGTTTATATCACATATTTTTATATAGGCATCCGGAAACTTCCTTTTTATAAAAGGCAGGATTGTTTGCAGTTCGCTCCTTACATTGGTTGCCCCCACCCTCAGCAGATATATGTTGCCTTTTTTCTCTATCCTTGCATGTTCAAACTTTTTAACATGCTCATAATATCCTTTCAAAACTTCAAAGTCCGTATTTGCCGCTACCTGAATACAGTACTCGCCGAAGGAAAGACCTATAGTAATAAGGATTATAATAAGTAGCATAATTTAATATTCTACAGGATTTGATTAAGCCCTAAGACCCCTTGATACCCTTGATTGTATAAGATCAAAGGATTGGATCAGTCTGGTGTAAACCTCATGAGCCCTTGATGTCTCTATAATATTTATCATCTCTTTTACTGGATCCACATTTGAACCTTCAACAAATCCTTGCCACAATCTGTAATTAGCCCTTCCCACGGGATTCCCCGTGAACATACCCCTACCTACCTTTACAGGATTATCAAGAACAACCACAGCTAATCTACCCACAATTTCACCGTTGTTGTAAATATACCCTTCTTTATCAATATTAAAATCTTCTACGACTCTAATATATCTTCCGTCTTCCGTAAGCACCCTGTATCCCAAATCGTTAACAAGATAGCTGTCCCTGTCAACCTTAAAGTTTCCCTTCCTTGTATAGAAAAGATTTGTTCCGTCTGTAACGGTGAAGAATCCTTCTCCCTCTATTGCAATGTCCAGTTTATTGTTTGTTTGAATAAGCGGACCCTGGGACATATCCGTACTTATACTTCTCACCAAAGGATAAACAAAATTGTTGGAAGGATTTTCTGGAGATGTGTTGTTCACCCTTACGCCGTTATCAACATACCATGCACCTGCCACCAAAAGATCCTTTTTAAACCCGTAAGTATCCGCATTGGAGAGATTTGCGGTTGTCACTCCGAGTTTCCTTTCCTGAAGGAGCATTCCCGAGGCAAGCAGATATACGGGCTGGTAATCCAAAGCCATGTTGTATGGTTAAATCGGTCTTTCCCTTCGGAATTTTAAGGTTATACTTTAATAGAAGGCGGAGGGAAGGAGGAAATCTTTTTCCTCTTGAAACTCCGCATATTCTCCAGTTTTATGAACATGGGAATCGGGAGGTGATGACATGGGTAGATTTTTAATTTTCCTTATCCTTACTGCGGTGACCCTTTCCTTTTCGGTACCTGCAAATCCCTTCCCCTCGGAGATAGTTCAACCCGACGGTACAAGGATTGTAGTATTCCTTAAAGGTGATGAATACTTCCACTGGACCGAAACGGAAGAGGGTTATCCCGTTGTAAAGGACGAGATGAGCGGATGGTGGTATTATGCAACCTTCACCAAAGGGAAACTTGTTAAGACCGACTTTATTGCGGGGAAGGTTGATCCATCATCTGTCGGTATAAAGGAGGTTGATAGGGGATGGGTAAAAGCCTTCGTTTCCGCTTCAAAGCCAAATATTCAATATGCTCCACCCCCGCTACCCCACAATCAGAACATCCTTGTTATACTCGTTGATTTTGACAATATGAACGGTACTTCCGCGGGCTCGGATTTTAACGGAAAATTCTTCGGTGCTGGCAAGACCGTAAAGGATTTTTATTCCAAAATGTCAAACGGTCAGTTTACGATTGTTCCCGCGTCCGAGTCTTCGGGCACAGCAAATGACGGTATAGTCGGGTGGATAAGGATAGGAACAAGCCATCCGAATTGTGAGCAGTACGCTACAGTATCCGATCAGATGAACTGCTACCACAACAACATAGTAAAACCCGCAATAAACGGTGCAGATTCCTTCGTAAACTTTGCAAGCTTTGATACAAACAATAACGGTAAGATAGAACCCTCAGAACTCTCCATAGTCATAGTGGTTGCGGGTTATGAGGCATCAATGCCGGATTGCAGTAATAATTATCCTAATTATTTGACTTGGGGGCACATGTCCAGAGTTGTGAACAACCCGCCCGTTGTTGATGGTGTTACCGTTGAATATTATTCCGCTTTCGGAGAAACTCACTGCAAAGGCTCCTCAACGAGGATTGCTTCCATAGGTATTATGGTTCACGAGCTCGGTCACCTCATGTTTAATCTTCCGGATCTCTACGATACGGACGGATCCTCAAAGGGAATAGGTGTTCTCGGCGTTATGGGATCTGGATCGTGGGGGAGAATATCCAGCACCGAATGGCCCGGAGATACTCCCATCTCCATGTGTGCATGGACGAGGGCTTATGTGGGTTTTATTACACCCACCCAGTATTCAAACAATGCAAATCAGCAAGGAATAAATGTTTATGAATATAACGGATCCAATGCGAATATAATAAGGGTGAACACAAATCTTGCGGACGAATACTTCCTGATTACCTACAGGGCTACGACCGCGGGCACTTACGACGAGGCATTAAAAGTTTTCGGAATAAACAACGGCGGTGTAGCTATATGGCACATAGACGAATCCTTGTGGCCCGCCTGTAATACGGACAACTCGTGCAATAAAAATGAAAACAGGAAGATGGTTGACTTTGAAGAGGCGGACGGAAGCCAAGACCTTGATCAAAGACAGCAACAGCAACAGCAACTAATGAGAGATGCGGATTTCTTTTCTGTTGCAGACGCCTTCAATGCAAATACAAATCCCGACAGTAAACTTAACGACGGAAGTGACAGCGGTGTTAGTATAAGTGTGGTCGGTTTCTCTCCCGGCTATTATGTTATTGATCTTATCGCGGGTAGCGGCGGTGTACCCGACATTTCCCTATCTCCCGCATCCGTAGATTTTGGCGAGGTTAATGTGGGTTCCTCTTTATCCGCGGAGATAACTATATCTAATACAGGAACCGCAAACCTGTCGGTTACTTCCGTATCCCTCTCTGGTACTGACAGCGGTGAGTTTTCCACGGATTTAAACGGCGGATCAAACCCCTGCGGTAGCATACCCTTCGTTATAAGGATAGGTTCTTCCTGTACTATAACCGTAATTGTCTCACCTACAAAGGAAGGCCAGCTGAGTGCGATTCTTACAGTTCAATCAAACGATCCTACCAACGGTACTATGAGTATATCCCTTTCCGCAACCGGGAAGGTACAATCTACGGGAGGGACCGGAACATCTGGCAGTGGTGAAAAGAAAGGGGACTGTACTACTACGAACACAGCCATTCCCCTATTGCTTATAGGTTTCCTTATATTATTAAGATCACGGAAAGGAATTTTTACCCTTATAATTCTCCTTTCCTTTTCCGCTGGGTATTCAAAGCACATAACCCTTGAATGTTTTGCCAATGACGGTGCTACAAACGCGGGTCCCAATACCAAAACCGTCACCACCATAAACGGCAGTACAACATGCAGTGCGGTTCCCATCAGCAAAGATAACATATATGCGGACGCATACGGTAACAGCTCTCTGAAATTCAGAAGACTGAAACCGAAGGTTGCGGGTGACATGTGCCAGACCGGTGTTTTCTCCCAGAGTCCTTCCTATGTAAAGGCGGAAGCAACGGGAACGGTTCTATTACTCGGGCTACCGCCCTATAAGATTACGGTGGATGAAAAGCTGTGGCTGAAGATATACGGAAGGCTTGAGATATTCACAACCGATCCGAATAATAAGGCGAGGATAGAGGGATGTGTAAACGGTACGGATAAAATAGTAGAGTTTACACAAATCCAACAATTTGCCAGCATAACACCCTCAGTAATTTCGGGTTCTGCGGAGTTGACACAAGGGGGATTGACTACCGCCAAAGATCTTTCTCAAGGGTGGACGGATACGAACAATTTTCTTTGTAACGGCGATCAAAGCCTCTCCGGTGTCTACACAGGCAAAGAGATTAACAAAAAGATAGAAATTCAACTCAAAGATGTATATCCGAGAAAGATAGCAAGGGTGGATATGTGTGTTAAGATCTCCGGGTTTGCAAGGGATCTTGCTTCAAGGGCGGATTTCAAGGATAACAACTATATAGTCGGATTATTCGTTTACGATCCGGACCAGAACAACCAACAGCAGGGTCAGAATCCGCCCCCGAGGGGCAAGAATAAACCTTTCATAGGAGTTGCTCCTTTGGATAAGCCCTACCTCATCATCCTACCCGGTGTAAATATGCCTCAGGATACGAAGTTTTCAACAAATATGACAGGTCATCCCGTTCTTCAGATTAACGCCTTTGCGGTAAACAATGATATCAACATATCAAAGATAAGTGTTACCATATCAAATAACTTTGATTCAATTAAAAATGGATCCCTGTATCTTGATGAAGACGGAGACGGAAAGGTATCCTCTAAGGATACCTTACTATCAACAGCAAATCCGGATCAGACAGGCAAGCTTGTGTTTACAATAAATGTTACAGTTTCTCGTAACCAGGCAAAGAATTTCCTTTTACTCATTGATACAAGCAGTAAGCAAACAGATAAGGATATTCAGTTCAGCATACTTGCAAACAGTGATGTTGAATTAACAACTCAGGATGCAATAACAATCGGTGCACCCGTATATGGAGCGGTATTGTATGTGTCTCAGGGTGAGCCTTCAAAAGACGGAGGATCATCAAAAAGCGGCGGATCATCAAAAAAGGGATGTGCCTCCTTGGGATACTATTCCTTCCTTTTCATACTTCTGCCCTTAACTGTTGCTGTTTATCTCAGGAGAAGGAGATAATCAAAGCCCCCTTAAGGGGGCTTCTTGCAACATTTTTTTTCTTTTCAAATCTTCAATCTTCTCACCAAGAACTCTTCCCTCTTTAAATTTTTCCTTCAACTTCGTTATTTCCTCTTCTGCGGGCTTTATGAATCTCAATCTTTCAAGATAAAATCTTACCCTCTGGCTTATATCATCATCTGTCATCAGGACAAGAAGAATACCCGTGTGATAAGAACGAAGTAAAGAATAAAGCTCATAACTGTCCTTGGCTTCCTTTACTTTGTTTTTTATACTATTACCCTCTTTATAGAAGATGGTAAAACCTTTTCTCACCCACGAGGGTGCGGACATGTCCTTAAGGATACTTTCCGTAACAGTATAATCAATACCCCTCAATATAAGGAATATATAAAGCCAAGAGAAGTCAAATCTCTCCACAGGAAATTCAATGGAAAACCAGTCTATAACCCTTTTAAGTTTAAGGAATCTTTCCTCTATCTTTTCATCCCATCTGAAACCCTTAAATATATGCTCAAGTATTCTGTATTTTCTGTAAAGTCTGAATATAGCAATTATGTTATCTTCCTTAAGTGCTAACTTCAATTCATTAAGTATTCTGCCGATAGGTGCCTCTTCAAGCATGCCCATATTAACAGCCTGTTTAAGTAACCTCTCTGTACTTTTTGAAAGTTTAAAATCAAATCTGCCTGCAAATCTCAATGCCCTCAGGATCCTGACCGGATCTTCTATAAAGGAGACCGGATGGAGTATCCTTATTATCCTGTCCTTAAGATCCCTTAAGCCCCCGAAGAAGTCTATCAGATTACCGAAATCATCCTCGTTTATTGATATAGCCATTGCGTTTATGGTAAAGTCCCTTCTTATAAGGTCATTTTTCAAAGATGCCCATTCAACTTTTGGATAAGAACCGGGATGGGGATAGGTTTCCCTGCGTGCTGTTGCAAACTCTACTTTTATATTGCCCACCTTAAGGTGTGCTGTGCCAAACTCCTTAAAGGGATGACAGTTTACTCCCCTTTTATCAGCAAATTCCTCTGCAACTTCAATAGCGTTGCCTTCAACAACTATATCAAGATCCCATATTTCCCTTCCCAGTAATATATCCCTTACAACACCCCCCACTATATAAGCCTTGTACCCACTTGAGTTCGCTATTCTCCCTATCTCCACCGCTATGTCTTTTACCTTCTCCGGTATTGATATACGCTTGGTTGTTGCTTTTAGATTTAAAACATCCTTTCTTATATGGTGTAATATGTCCAATCTTGTAACAACCCCCACAACGGTCCCTTCCTC
>WFWF01000017.1 GCA_015491275.1 Aquificales bacterium
AACCAATACTATAAGGAAGGAAACTTTGATGTACTTATCCTTGATATGCCTCCGACAGGTGAAACCCTGAGATTCCTCTCAATGCCTAACATAATGAAGTGGTATATGAAAAAGATATTTAACACGGAAAGGCTTCTTATGAAGGTTGCAAGACCCATAGCAAAAAGGTTTACAGATGTGCCTTTACCAGATGATTCTTATTTTAAAGCTGTGGAAAACTTTTACACAAAGCTTGAAGGTGTTGATGAAATACTGTTTAACCCCGATATCTCCTCGGTAAGGATAGTGCTTAATCCAGAAAAAATGGTTCTTGAGGAATCCAAAAGGGCTTTCATGTATTTCAACATGTTCGGTATTAATGTTGATTGTATTATCCTAAATAAAATTTTTGAAACGGATCACTCGGAAGTAAGCAAAATACAGAAAAAATATATTGAAGAAATAATAGGCACATTCTCACCTATACCGATAATAAAATCGCCCTATTTTACAGAAGAAATGATAGGTAAAAGCAAGCTCAAGCACATTGGGAAAATACTTTATAGAGACAAAAATCCTGCCGATATATTCTTTAAAGAGCAGGTTTATTCCTTTATTAAGGAGGAAGGTGGTTATAAGGTGAAATTAAAATTACCTTTTGCTCCTAAGGAGCATATAAATCTTTTGAAAAGCGGAGACACTATCATAGTAAGATGCGGAAACTTTAAAAGCTATATTAATCTGCCGAGAAAACTGAGCAATCTAAAGCCTTCCGCAGCAAAGAGAAAAGGAGATTACCTGATTATAAAGCTGGAGTGAGATGAAGTTCATTTATGTGGTAATATGTACTGTAGTAGCACTTTTGCTTTTCGATGCATACATAAGTTCAATATTTTTTCCTGAGAAGAACTTCATAGACCATCTAATAAACCCTTCCTATTATACGCTGATAAAGAGATTTGAAAGTGTGTTATTGATACTCGGATTGGGACTGTATGCCCAATACCTTATAAACAAACTTCACGAAAGGGAAAGAAAGTTGAAAAGGTTGATAGAACGACAAAAGGTTTTAAGCAACCTCGGATATTTGGCTTTGAGCGAAAATCTTAAGATGCTTATGGAGAAAACGGTTGAAGAGGTTAGAGATGTATTAGAAGCTGATTATGTGGGCATATTCTCACCCTGCACGGATAAAGAATGTATTCTTAACGCCTGCGCAGGCTTTGAAAAAATGGACATCCTTAATTTAAAATTGCCAGTGAAGGCTACAACATTTGTGAAGAAGGAAGATATTAAAAATTTCGGAGATCTTTGGAAGAAGTATAAGATAGAAGAAGGAATAAATATCCCAATTATAGGTGATGAATGTTTCGGAATCCTGGGAGTTTATTTCAAAAAAAGTAAAAAATTGGATGAAGGGGATATCAACTTTCTTAAGGCAGCTTGCACAATCCTTACGGAAGCCTGTGAAGTTCAAAAAAATAAAGAATCTCTTAAGGAGAGTGAACACAGATATAAACAGCTTGTGGAGCTATCGCCAGATGCTATTGTGGTGCATTCAAAAGGAAAGATAGTTTTTGTGAACTCCGCAACTCTGAAAATGTTTAGAGCAGCAAAACCAGAAGACGTAGTAGGTAGGGATGTTTTCAGCTTTGTTCATACGGAATACTTTGGTGAAGTCAAAAAAAGGATAGAGTATCAACAAAGAATGGGAATGCCAGTTCCTATATACGAGGAGAAGCTCGTAAGGCTTGACGGAGACATATTTTTCGCAGAAGTTGCGGCAGCGCCAATAATATTTGAAGGACACTTATCCTCACTTGTAATAATAAGAGATATTACTGAAAGAAAACTTCAGGAAGAAAGAATAAAAAGGTTAAACCATGTATATGCAATACTCAGTAATATAAACAGTGCAATAATAAGGATAAGGGACAAAGATGAACTCCTTAAAGAGGCTTGTAGGATAACTGTTGAGGAAGGAAAACTGCCCCTTTCATGGGTGGGTATAAATGAAAGAGGAGAATTAAAGCCCTACATCCACTACGGAAAAGCAGATAATCTGTTTGAGAAAATAGAAAAGTTTAAAAAGATGGGTATAAGCATACCGGAAATGGAAGAAGATGATACCTTTGTATGTAATAACATTGAGAATTCGGATATAGATAATAGGTGGAAAGAAGCACTTTTGAAAATGGGATTTAGATCTATATTATCAATGCCAGTCTACATTAGAAATAAACTTATTTGCAAATATAACTTCTACTCGGAAAAGGTAGATTATTTCCATAATGAGGAAATTAAAATCTTTGAAGAAATGGTAGCCGATTTAGCCTTAGCCATTGATTATATAGAAAAGGAAGGTGAAATATTTAAGTTAACCTACTACGACAGCCTTACCAATCTCCCTAACAGGTTTATGCTCAAGGATTTAATTAATCATGCTATTCCAAGCACAAGAAGATCGGGAAGATATATTGCTATTGTATGCGTAGATATTGATAATTTCAAAAAGATAAATGATTCTATGGGCCACTCCTTTGGAGATAAATTGCTTCAAGAGGTAGCGAACACCCTTACCAGAACGGTAAGGGAGGGAGATATAGTGGCAAGGATAAGCGGTGATGAATTCTGCCTCGTACTCTCAGATATAAGAAAGATAGACGATATATCCTTCGTTCTCTTTAAACTGATGGAAAAGTTCTCAAAACCAATCAATATTGAAGGTATAGATATATATATTTCTATAAGCGCAGGTATTTCCGTCTTTCCCAACGACGGTGAAGATGAAGAAACCCTACTAAAGAACGCTACTATAGCCCTCCACAACGCAAAAAAAGAGGCTGGAAATAGTTACAGGTTCTTTACAAAGGAAATTGATCAAAGGGCAACCCGTGAATACTTTATAGAGTTAGGTCTTAGGAATGCTGTCAAAAAAGGAGAACTATATATTCACTATCAACCCATAGTTGATGTAATGTCAGGCAAAATAACAGGTATTGAAGCCCTTGTAAGATGGAACAGCAGTTCCCTCGGGTTCGTATCACCGGTGGAGTTCATACCTATAGCAGAAAGAACTGGAGTAATAGTTGAAATAGGACATTGGGTATTAAAGGAAACGATCAAACAGCTGAGGTTATGGAATGATAAAGGTTTCGGACCGCTGAGGATGGCTATAAATATATCAGCAAAACAGCTTCTCAAAAAGGACTTTGTTCCCGAAATACTAAGCATCCTTGAGGAAAATAAAATATTACCCGAACAAATAGAACTTGAACTTACCGAAACGGAATTCATAGAAAGATCGGAAGCAACAATAAACGTACTTAACGAGATAAGAAAGTACGGTATAAGGGTGGCAATTGATGATTTCGGAACAGGATATTCTTCCCTCGGGTACCTTATAAATTTTCCTGTTGATACCATTAAGATAGATATACTGTTCACCCGTCAGATGGTAGAAAAACAAGAGTACGCTTCGGTTGTAAAGACCATAATAAATATGGCACACAGTATGAATATGGAAGTTATAGCAGAAGGTATAGAAACGGAATATCAGCTTGAATTTTTGAAAAAACACGGATGCAGATATGCACAGGGGTACATATTCAGTCCGCCTAAATCCCCCGAGGAGATAGAAAAAATATTTGAAAATCAGGAAGTTTTGTGATTATGTATCTCCTCAAGCTCCTTTATAAATGATTTTCTGAATTCCTCTTTAAACTTATGGGAGTAAAAAGCTACAAACAGTTTACCGTCCTCAAGTCTCATCCACACCTTTCTGTGAACCGTGTAAAAGGCGAGCATCATACCTCCCACAAGCAACACGGATCCGAACCATATAATATTTGTCCCGGGATTTTTTGAGACCTGCAACCCAGAAAAATATTGAGGTTCAAATCCGTCCATCAACAGAAAGTAGGGAAAATCCTTCAATTCCTCCATCTCATTGTATTGGACAAACACCGTAGTCCTCGGATCGTAAATAACGGGTACATTATAACTTTTTCTATTTTTCAAAACCTTCAAAATAACCGCGGGAGCTATATCCCCCCTGAAACCTGCCGCAGGATCATTAACATTGAGTATCACCCTATCAATGGATATAAGCATGTCTCTGAATTCCGCCACTTTACCAACACCGACCTCTACCCTTCCCAAAAATGCATCTTCACTATTTTGGAGCACCTTTTCCTTATCAAGTATTGCCACACCCATATTCAATACATTCCCCGTTAGACCGTAAGTAGCCTGAAATATCCTGTAACCGTCATAATCAAAGGGACCGTTAACCATAGTCATACCTTCCGCAACAACCCTTCCATCCTTTATTATCTTTAAGTCACTTTCAAAAGACTTGACCGCATCCGCAAACTCGGGGGACTCCTCACCGTAAGGCACTATTCTGAAGTCCGTAACTTCAATATAAAATGGAAGATTTATTTGTACATTTTCTGCAGGAATGATAAGAACATTTGACTTATCACCCTCAGGTACTATAACCGTTCCTCGCAGACCGAAGAAGGCATCAATTAAAGCACCTCCCAATATAACAAGAAGACCAAAATGAACTATATAGACACCGAGGCGTGAGTATCTTCCCTTTTCTCCGTAAATATAAGTTTTTCCGTCCTCTTTATCCACAAAAACCCTGAACCCCTTCTTTGCCAAAAATCTTACAACAGTTCCCTCATCCGCCTTGACCCTTAGAGATATCGCCTTCAACCTCTTTTCCATAGATTCGGTAAGCTTCACAAATCTTTCTTTTCCGAAGGTATATCTCCATACGCCTGGCAATCTCTTTATTGAACAAACTGTTAGATTAACAGCAAGAAGAACTATGAAGAGAACATAATACCAAGAGCTAAAGACATCTGTAAGCCACAACCTCCAGAACCAGTAAGCTTTATCAATTCCGAATTTATTTACATAAAAGTCAAATTCCCTGTTCTGTTCAATATATGTTGAGCCCAACATGGACAAGATGCCGAGAACTATCATTATGAATATAGCAAGTTTTATGGAAGCAAAGAAATCATATATAAATCCGTAGATATTACCGTGTCTTCTGTAATCTTTCATAAGATCTTTGAAACCGCGGTAACCCATACCGCAAACGGACACAAGGAATAAAAGAAGTGAAAATCCTAAAAGGGTATAGTAAGGGATTGAAGGAGATTCCGTATAAAAAAGACCGTATATAATAACCGCGGTTGCAAATATTAAACTAACTACAAAGAATGTATATGAAGTTAAAATTTCCGATACCTTTTTCATTGACCTTGCATTATACAACAATCATCTTATAAAAATCTACAATTTCCCTTCTTATTGCTTCGGTGAGATCCTTTGAAAGAGGTTTTACAACCTCATGACCGCCCACAACTGGCATTTGAATATAAAGTCCACCGTATCTATTCTTCAAAAGTCTTATACCCCTTATTCTAAGGATACCTTCTATCTCAATATCCGCATATCCTACGAGCCTACCACCGTTGTGGTATGAACTAAACGGATAAAATTTCACAACCTTTATATTCACATCAAACCTCCTGATACTCCGCTTCCCTTAATATCTTCTGATACTTTTCCAAAGCCATCCTTCTTTTAAGCCCCTTTAATCTATCCACAAAGGTAATACCGTTCAGGTGATCATACTCATGTTGAAACACAACAGCAAGAAAATCCTTAAATTCCCTTTCCCTTTCCTTACCGTCAAGATCAATATAGGAAACACCCACTTTTCTTGCCCTTTTCACTTCAACAAATAAACCGGGAAATGAAAGACAACCTTCTTCATAAACAATTTCTCCTTCCGCTCCGAGGAGAGTAGGATTTATAAGAACATCCTTGAAACCCTCCTCTCCTTCCCTATGGGTGGTATCTATAACCATTATGCTGAGAGGCTCTCCTATCTGATTTGCCGCCAATCCAACTCCCTCTTCTTTCTTAAGCGTATCTATCATATCGTTTACCACAGACCTTATCCTATCATCAATGTTATCCACCTTCATGGTCGGTTCTTTCAAAATCTTCGCGGGATAACGAACAATCTTCCTTACCATTCCAGTGACCTCCTCTCTCCACTTAAGTGGAGAGCTTCCCGCTTCACAGAGGGATATTCCCTCTCCACGGGCTTCAGTTCGGGGCGGTCCACCCCTACCACCCGTAAGGTGGGTGAACCCGATAGCCTTGGTTATCTGCTATCACAAGTTAATTTACAAAGCTCTTTCGGAAAGTTCAACCCCTTCGGGGTGCGCCTGTATCTCTCCTTTGAAAAGGAAAGGATTAGACGCAAAATTTATCCTAAAACACCCCGATCAGCCTAACAATGACGGGGATTACCTTATTTGGGTAATTATAAACAAAACTAGTATACCCAGGGTAAGATTAACTCCCACAAAAACCATCATTTTGGGGAAATTCCCCTTTCTATAAAGGTAAAAATAAATGTAAATAAGATTAATAAGCATAATTACATAAAGAAGCAATTTGAAGTGGAATAAACCATCCTTAAGTAAGTCCGGCCTCATATTGAGTAGAAGATATATACCCGTAATAAGAAGCAACAGGGCGGACGCTCCTGCGAAAGGTAGAAATTTGCCGTTGACTGCTTTCAGAAACTCACGTCTTTTTTCGGAAGGCACTTCTTTCAAAGAGGGCTTTAAGAAAAAAAGCGAATATATCATACCCCCTATCCACAAAACAGCAAACAGTATATGGAAAAAGAGAGCTATCTTTTCCACTATAGCTTAAATTTTACAAAAATAAACACATTATTCAAGATGATAACTGACAGGTATTTTTATCCTTACATCTCTTTCAGGCAAGGGAAATCTTTTATAAACTTCTTTTATAACGCTAACAGTATATTCATCAAGCAAGCTGTAACCTGAACTTTTAATAATCTCAACGCCGAGCAGATCTCCTCTTTTACTTAGCGTAAAAGCTATTACAACCGTTCCCTCCCATCCCATCCTTCTCGCCACGATGGGATATTCAATATTATCCGCTATAATCTTTCTTATAACTTCAAGATTTTGTCTTGTATAAATCAAAGTGTAGTCCTCTGTTTCAATAATATCTCCTTTATTCACATCAGCTCCAGGAACAACATCCTTAGGGGTTTCCTTAAACATTTCCTTATATTCTTGTTTATTCTCTTCAATCTCCCCTTTTTCCGCATCCTCCCCACTTTTATTCTCCGATGGCTCGCTTTTAGCAACAACTTCTTTTTCTATAGCTTTACTAATCAGCTTATTTTCATGGGATGTTCCGCCATTACCCTTTTTTATAAAATTCTTTAATTCTTTATTAATCCTTTTATTGCTCTCCTCTTTCCTATTCGTGCTGTAAAACCCTATTCCTTTTATGTTAACCTCCATGTGGTAATCATCTTTTTCTTCTTCTAAGAAAGGAATTAAATTAACTGATCCATACATGACCATAATAAGGATTAAATGAAGGAATAAGGATATAAACAGATACTTGAACATAGAACTCTACTAAGGGAAATATTATAATCTAATCTTAGTTACAGAGGGTCAAGGAGGAGAAAGATGGGGAAGGTTATATTTGCTTTAATCCTTATCTTTAATTTAAATGCATTTTCCCTCATAAAAACGTACGGAGATGTATTAAATGAGGAGATAAACCATATTATGAAAACGAGCGACGGCGGTTATCTGTTAACAGGATACACAATGAATCAAAACGGATTCGGCGGTAAGGATATTCTAATCATCAAGACTGATAATAACGGCAGTGTTCAGTGGAAAAAGATATTCGGAGGGAACGGAGAAGATGAAGGTTTTTTGGCAGTTGAGTATCAAAACAATTATTATGTAATAGGTGTAACAAATTCTATTGACAAGGATGAATACAGAGAAACTTTGCTCCTTATACTTGACCAAAACGGTACATTACAAACTGCAAAAATGTATCAGAAGACTGCAGAAGATATATTTCCCTTAATGTTGAAAGATCCTGCAACCGTGGGGAATTTTTATATTATAGGTAACAGTTCTTCCTTTGAGTTGAATTTGAAAAAGTACAATGTGGTTATAATGCACACAGACAGTAACGGAAATATTGCTACGGATACAAAAGTTATAAAGCCCTGTGAGACTGATCCCTGTAACAACAATACCACGGACAGAAGCAATGAATATGTTTCAAAAGTAATAGCAACAAGTGACGGTGGTCTGCTAATAGGGGGTGTAACAGATTTCCCTTCCTCTGGAACCGATTATGACTACGATATATTCCTTATAAAAATGGATGGAGCAGGTAATGTTCAGTGGTCCAAGCTGTACTCATTTGGAAAGGTTTTGAACAATCAAATAGTTTACGACAACAGGGATTCCCTTAAAGATATTATTGAATTATTTGACAACAACAATAATTCCATAGGTTATATTGTGGTTGGAACTACAACTTACAGTGATACATCCGCCACAGATATATTCATCCTTAAACTTGATTCAAACGGCGTTGTACA
>WFWF01000018.1 GCA_015491275.1 Aquificales bacterium
CCTTCCTTTGCTACTTCAACAGCCTTTAAAACATCCTCTTCTGTGCCTCTTACAGCCCTCCCTATTACTTCCCCAGTGTATGGATATTTAACCTCAATAAAATCATCCCTTTTTAAACTTTCACCCCCTATGATAACGGGTTTTTCTATCATAACGGAAAGATATTATATCAGTTAAAAACCGAAAGTGGTCGGTATGTCAGTATTTATATCTTTAACCTCTTTAATATCGGGGAATTTATTTTTTAAAACCCTTTCAATACCTGCCTTTAGTGTAAATACAGACATACCACAACCAGAGCATGCACCCATAAGCCTGACAAGAACTGTACCATCCTCGGTTATATCAACGAGTTCAACATCTCCCCCATCAAATCTGAGGGCAGGTCTTATCTCATCAAGAACAGCTTCAACTTCTTCTCTCGTGGGTATTGCCATATTTCCGACCTCCTTACCGAAAAGATACAATATAAGATAGTTACGGGCTATGAATTTTATCATAATAGGCAAGATCACGGGCGCCTTCGGACGAAAAGGTTATATAAAAGTTACACCCATGGCGGATGAAAAGGTTTTTGAAGACCTAAAAAGGATATATCTTAAAAGGAGAGGCGGTGATTATGTACCCTTTGATGTTGAAGATATAAAAAGGCATAGTAGTTTTTTTATTGTAAAGATAAAGGGTTGTGATTCCATTGAGGAAGCTGAAAAATTCAGTAATGCCCATGTATTCTTACCAGAGGATGATTTGCCACCTCTTGGAAAAGATGAATTCTATTATTACCAGCTTGTGGGTTTAGATGTTTATGATTCCTCAGGCAATAAGTTGGGAAAGATAAAATCACTCAGGGATATAGGTCCTTACTATTTGATTGAGCTTGACAACGGTAAGACTTATATTCCTTTTGTCAGTGAAATAGTTAAAAAGGTGGACATAGAAAAGAAAAAGATTATTGTTGATGAAACTAAGATAGTTATCTCCTCTTGATCCATGTTATGGGACCGAACTTTACATCAAGTGCGCTCTGACCTATTGCTTCAGAAAGGGAAGGATGGGCAAATACACTTTCTGTTAAAAGCTTATAACTGATACCTGCCTTCATAAGGTGTAATACCTGATGTATAAGTTCACCTGCATGAGGTCCGCATATATGACAACCCAATATTTTTCCCGAATCTTCATCAACCACTATTCTTACAAATCCTTCGTTTTCCGAGTCATCCATGGCTTTCGGGTTGAATACAAAGGATGACACACCTACTATCGTCTCATAGCCTTTGTCTTCCGCCTCATCTTCCGTAAGACCTACAGAAGCTACCTCAAAGGCGGAATAAATTATTTTAGGTATTAAGCTTTCATCCCTTTTCATACTGTTTTCACCGATTATGTGATTTACAGCCACCTTACCCTCATACATTGATTTATGGGCAAGCATTAAGGGAGATGTAATATCTCCGCATGCATAAATTCCTCTTATATTTGTCATGGAAAATTCATTAACCTTTACAAAACCCCTTTCATCCTTTTCCACACCCACCTCCTCAAGACCTATACCTTCTGTGTTTGGCTTCCTACCCACCGTCACGAGAATAAGATCGGGGGTCAATTCAGTACCGTCGGATAGAATTACGGAAAGTTTTCCGTTTGAATCCTTTATTTCCTTAATATATGTTTTTGTCTTTATCTTTACCCCGAGCTTGGTGAGTTTCCTTGTTAAATATCGTGAGGAATCTTCCGGTATTCCCGGGGACGGTAGTATCCTGTCTTTCAGTTCAACGAGTGTAACTTCCGAGCCGTAAGCATTCCAGATATAAGCAAACTCAACACCAGCTGCGCCTCCCCCTACTATCAGTATATTTTTAGGTATGTAATCAATATCCCATATCTGGTCTGTATTTACTATCCTCTTACCGTCCGTTTTTATAACCGGTATATCCATGGGAGATGAACCCGTAGCTATCAAAATATTTTCCGCCTTTATTTTTTTGTTACTTACCATCACCGTATTTCTATCTATGAGGACGCCTCTGCCGTAAATTATTGGTATCCCTATCTGTTTCGCGAAATTTTTAAAGTTCTCCCTTATAGTCTTTACTACCCTCTCTCTGTTGACTATCATTTCTTCAAAGTTGAGTCTTATGTCGCAACCAATATCTATACCGTAAGATTTACTCTTTTTGATTTTTTCAATTATATAGGCACCGTGTCTCATATATTTGGATGGTATGCATCCCTTATTAAGGCAGTTACCTCCCACTGTCTCTGGACTCAGTTCAACAAAGGCTACCCTTAATCCCCTTCTGTGGGCGTAAAGACCCGCTTCATAACCACCGCTTCCCGCTCCGAGTATGACAAGGTCAAATTCCATGATCAGATTATCCTATCAAAAAACCTTTTAAAAATATGATCGGATGCATGGTTATTTATAAAGTAAAAAGATAAATATTTGCACAAGGAGGGTTAAGGAATGAAGATAATTTTCGGGGGTCTTCCTGCTGTTCATCAGAAGGCAATAAAGGGAGCAATGGAATTTTTGGGATACAATGCGGTTCCCCTTCCTGAACCCGATAATGAAGCTTTAAAAATCGGTAAGGAATACTGTAACAGGGGACAGTGTAATCCTACTTATTACACAACGGGTAATCTTATAAAGTTTTTTAGACAGCAGGGAAAAGCGGATGATTGTGTAGTTCTCACCGTAGGTTCATGCGGTCCTTGTAGATTCGGTATGTACGAGATGGAATACAGGAAAGCGCTGAAAGAGGCTGGTTTTAATGTACCGGTTATAACTTTTAATCAATCGGAGGCATTGAATAATGAGTTTGAAGATCACGGTATTAAGATTAACAGGGATTTTGTTGTAAGTCTTATAAAATCCATAGTTGCGGGGGATCTTGTTAATGATATTTATTACAAGATAAAGCCTTATGAGGCTGTATCTGGATCCACAGATGAATGGCGTGAAAATGCGGGAGAAATACTTTATGAGTTTATGAGGAAGGGAAGAGGCTTTGAGGAAGCACTAAGGGAGATATATAGGAATTTATCGGAGATTGAGGTTAATTTCCTTCAACCGAAACCCAAGGTTAAAATAATGGGAGAGTTCTTTGCCCAAACTACGGAGGGAGATGGTAACTACAGGCTTGCCCAATGGCTTATAGATGAAGGAGCTGAGCCGATAGTAGAGCCTGTTACTACATGGATAGATTATATTCTGTGGGAGAAGGAGAGAAATATAAAGGAGAGGATGTTTAAGGATAGGTTTAGGTTTTTGAAGGAGATGATGATTGTTAGGATTTTTACATATTATGTAAGGTATCTCTACAGTAAAGGGAGAAAGATACTCGGTAATATACCTTCTCCTTTGAAGGATCAAGGGTTGATTGAAAAATATGCAAAGGATTATTACAATCCTGGTCTTACTGGGGGAGAGGGTCACATGGAAGTGGGTAAGCACATATATATGATTAAGCATAAAAAGGCACACATGGTTATATCGGTAAAACCCTTCGGATGTATGCCTTCAACTCAGAGTGATGGTGTTCAGACAAAGGTTGTGGAAGATTTGGGAGATACCATATTCATTTCTGTTGAAACCTCAGGCGATGCGGAAGCAAACTTTAAGAGCAGGATTATGATGAAGCTGTATGAGGCAAAGATGAAGGCATTTGAGGAGTATGAAAGTCTAAAAAGAAAAGTAGGTAATATAAAGGTTGTTTATACAATGGCAAATAAAAAGCTACCCGAAAGATTTGTAACAACCGCATGCAATTATCTATCTACACTCCACCCCCTCTGAATCAATGTACTCCTTTAGTTTTTTAACCGCCTCCTCTCCTGTTATAAGATCTTTCAGATCCCTTTGTAGATCTACAGGTTTCAGTTTTGCTATCCACCCCTCACCGTAGGGGTCTTCATTTATTATCTCTGGCTTTTCAAATAGTTTTTCGTTTCTTTCAATCACCTCACCTTCTATTACTGCGGGTATCGGTCCTGTCCACTTACCGCTTTCAAGGGATGCAACAGGCTTACCCTTTTTAACATATTTACCCGGCGGTTTTATCCTTATGTTTATTATCTTGCCGGCCCTTGCTTGACCTATGTGGGTTGCTCCTACAGTAACGGTACCGTCATCTTCTATCCTGAACCATACTTGATTATCTATGTCATAGTAAAGATCTTCATAGAACTTGCATCCTTTATATTCATGGAGCTTTCCCATTTTTAACCTCCAAGGATATTATCCTGCATGAATGTTCCAAAACGGATATAAATTTGTAAGCTTCAAACAAATCATTCGCGGATGAAAAGACACCGTGTCCTTTTACAATGGCAATGGGTGTTTTTGTAAGTATATCACCCAGCGTTGACGCGAGTTCTTCGGAGGCTGAAGGTTTTTCAATGTCAATTACAGGTATATTGCCCACTATCTCCTTTCCTTCCCAGTCAATAGGCTCTATACTTTTTAAATGAAGGGATAGGGCAACCGTATGAGGAGGATGGGCGTGTACAACCGCCCTTTTTCCCGTTTTTTCTATTATCCTGAGGTGAACATCTACTTCCGATGAAGCCCTTTCCTTTATGGGTGAGTGTTTTCCTATTTCCAGTTTAATTATATCTTCACGGTTTATATTACCGAGCATTGCATTTTTTCTTGTTATAAAAAGATATTTCATCAGCTTAAAACTTATATTGCCTGAGTGGCTATCAACCAGACCTTCCCTGTAAAGTGCTTTTCCTACTTCTATTATTTTATTTATTATCCTATCCAACTCCCATTTCCTCCGCGACCTTTTCAAGGACAGGAGGAACTTCAATGGGTTCTTCACACACAGATATTGCTGTATCAGGATCCTTCAGTCCGTTACCCGTGAGGGTACAAACGACCCTACCTTCCCTTATCTTCCCTTCCCTTACAAGCTTTATTAAACCTGCAACGCATGCGGCGGATGCTGGTTCGCAGAATACACCTTCAAGGGAAGCTACTAATTTGTAGGCATAAAGTATTTCCGTATCGCTTACAGCATCAATAAGACCGCCCGATTCATTTACAGCCTTAAGGGCACTGTGCCAGCTGTAAGGGTTTCCTATCCTTATGGCGGTTGCAACCGTTTTCGGATTCTTTATAGGATAGCCCTTCACTATGGGGGCTGCGCCTTCCGCTTGCCATCCCATCATCTTGGGTAGTTTTTTTACTATACCTTTGTTATAGTACTCTTTGTAACCTTTCCAATAAGCTGTTATGTTTCCCGCATTACCTACAGGTATAAAGTGGTAATCGGGCGCATCCCCAAGTGCATCACATATTTCAAAGGCTGCGGTCTTTTGACCCTCTATTCTGTATGGATTTACAGAATTTACTATCTCAACAGGATACAACTCTCCTATCTTTCTGACTAAGAAAAAGGCATCATCAAAGTTGCCCTTTACAGCTATCACCTTTGCGCCGTATATCATTGCCTGTGAAAGTTTTCCCACTGCGACCGCACCGCGTGGAAGAAGAACATAAGCCTTAAGTCCCGCCCTTGCTGCATAGGCTGATGCGGATGCGGAGGTATTTCCAGTAGATGCACATATTACAGCTTTCTTACCTTCCTCAACAGCTTTTGATATGGCAAGGGTCATTCCTCTGTCTTTGAAAGAACCCGTGGGATTAAGCCCCTCATATTTAAGGAAAATTTCACCTTTGAAATTCAAAAACTTTGCTAAGTTATACGCTTCAATTAAGGGGGTGTTTCCTTCTCTTAGGGTAATTACCGGAGTTTTGTCCGTTACAGGAAGGAATTCTTTGTATTTTATTATGATACCGGGCCACCGTTTGTTAATTTCTTTCTGCATGATTAACCCTGTATATTATAATAGCAACCATGGAACACCTGAAAGGGATGAGACTGTTTGATACTATTAAGGATGCTTCTTTGAAATTCCAATGTATGTATAAGGATTGTACAAATTCGTGTTGTAAGAATTTTCACACCGTAGAGATAGGTTTTGATGAAATATTTTCCCTATCAAGATACTTTGTTATACACTTTCCTTACGATTCGGTGAACGGAAGGTTCATAGGTAATGCACTTGTGGGATTTGTGGAGAGCAAGACGGGATGTGTTTTTTTAAGGGACGGGGTCGGATGTATGCTCGGTGATGATAGACCTCTTTTTTGTAAATCGTATCCCTTTTTTGTTCATCCAGACACAAGCAGGCTAATAATAGATCCTGCATGTCCCGGCTTTTCCGAAGTTGAGGGTGCACTCATATACGAAAGTAATTCAATATCTGAAGAAATAAGAAGGAAATACATAGTTTACGGAATACAGTTGGTTGAAGATATTTTAAAAATGAGAGAGTTTACAAAATTTTTGGCTGATAATGATCTTTTAGTTTCGGGAAACATAGAGATAAGGGGTAAATCAGTACAGATAAATTTGGTAAATGAATCCAAGCTTTTGGATCTTGATAAGAATACGATGGAGGAGGCTATTAACAAAGGTTACATAAAGGCTATATACGCTCACCTTAACTCTTTTAAGAATGTTGACAAGCTTGCAAGAAGGGTTGCGGATATGGAAGGGGGAGATGAAGATTTGGTGGTGCTATGATACTGTTAGTTACTCCTTCTTTTGTTTTTAACACCAAAGGATCAAGTTTTATGAAAGAAAAACTTGTTAATAAGCTTTCAGAGATATCACCCATATCTGTTGCTGTTAATTATGACAAAGAGAGTCCCGTAAACTTAGAGGAAATTAAAATATGGAAAACGCAGGCACCTATAAAGAAACTGTATGTAGTAAGTGCGAACTATTATAGTATTACTCGCCAGGAAAAAGAAGAAAAGTCCCATAGATTCAGGAAACTTATAGAAGATTTAAGATTTCCGGAAAGTAATTACCCTTACTGGAAATCCATCGTTTATGATGAATACCTTGGGTCACTGCAAGGTGTAAGATACAAAGTAGAGGAAGCTATTAGGGATGCAAATCCTTCTATGATACTTATACCCATAGGTTCTGTTATTAACTCTACACTTCCTGATGATCTCTTTCTCGGTAATTTTATATACAGTGCAAAACATATGGGCATACCAGTGGTGGGATTTCAATACGCTCCCATAATTGATAGAAACTTTGTTCACCTTTATAACAGTTACGATTATTTTCTTGTTAACACACCCGCTGATAAGGAGTTTTTACTCAGTTTAGATATTCCTGAGGATAGTATATTTGTTATACAGGAGAAATATACTGTTTTATGGTCAAGGACATCTGGTCCTCATATCATAAACTATTGGCTTAAGGGAACACAATGGAGAAAGCAGATGGGTTTTGATGATGAAGACTTTATTGTAGGTTCAATCCATCTTTTCAGCCACAGAAGGGATGTTATAGAGATAGTTGATGCGCTTTTAAAAGTGGAAGATGTTAAGATATTGGTAAATGCTTCAAAACATATAAACAGAAGGGGATTTATAGATTTTGATACAGCGAGGGACTATACACTGTATAAATTCAAGGATCAGGTGGGTAAGAGAATTTTCCTGATAGAGGATCAAATAATGGAGGTATTTGAATTTTCGGATGCTGTTGTTATTCCTGCTGATTTGACCTTTAACATGCTTGATTCTTACAGAAAACCTGTTATTGTGTTCCAGCTTGCACTTCCGTGTGAAGCAACCTACAGGAATGTTATTTATACCTCTTCAAAGGAAAAGGTTGTATCAGTTATAGAGGAATACAGGAAAAAGAATGTGTCTTTAAAATATGCTATTAAAAGTATCCTTTCCAAGCAAAAGGCCGTTAAATAACACTCACCATCAGTCCGTGTTTAAGACCCCAGTCGCTTACTATGATTTCATCCTTTTTAAAATGGTCAAGTATTCTATCAAACATTAAAATTCCAGAAACTATAGCTTCCGCCCTTCTGTCCTCAATTTGGGGTATCTTTTTTCTTTCTTCCACCTTCATGTTTGCAAGAGTATTAAGCCATTTTTCTATGACTTCTTTTTTTAAAATACTGCCGTGTATCTTTGAAGGATCATAGGGATAAATGTTATATTCAAGGGCGGACAGGGTTGTTATTGTACCCCCGAGCCCTACTATATTATCAACTTCAATTTCAAGTTTTTTAAGGGAGTCATCAATAAACTTCCCCATATTCTCAAGTTCCTCCTTTAACGGCGGATCGTGTTTTATAAATCTTTCCGTAAGATTAACTATACCCATGGGTAACGATATGATCCTTTCTATATCACAAAATTTACCGTATATAAATTCCGTTGAACCTCCTCCCTGATCTACCACAACTATTCTTCCTGCTAATTTTAGGGAATAACAAACCGCTTTATAAGATAACTTTCCCTCCTCTTCAGGTGTTATTACTTTTATATCAATCCCTGTAGTTTCTTTAACTTGGTTTATAAATTCCTTTGCATTTTTTGCTTTCCTGAGGGCTTCCGTCGCCACAGCTATGACTTTATCCACTTCATATTCATTTATTGTATTCTTGTATTCCTTTAAAACTTCTATTGTTTCCTCAACAGCCTTTTTGTCAAGTGTTCCGTTACTGGTTACTCCCTTTCCCAGTCCTGTTATAACTCCCTTTTCGTAAATTATCTTGATATTACCATCTTTAATTTCCCCTATACTCAGCCTTACAGAATAGGATCCTATATCTATGGTGGCTATACGCATAAAAAGAGTTTAGCAGAAAGCACCCCGAAAGGGATGCTTGATTATTAGAAGTCAAGGTCTAAAATAAGGGCGGTTGAGTTGATATTTTCGTAATCGGTACCGCTGAACTCTGTATTTACAGAAGAATATTCAACACCGAATCTGACATTGGGTCTGAAAGCGTAGGAGATATGTGCGGTTACACCGCTTTGTTTTCCTCCCATTCTCATTTCTGGGTTGCTACCCATGGGGTTCATATTCATAAGTGTGCTATCACTTGCACCGTAGCCGAGGGTCAGGGCAATCATTCTTTTGAAGTAAAGAGTTCCCCATAACTGATAACCACTTGCTCCATCCTCTCCTATTTTTCCTGTTGTATAGTTTGCAAGAAGCTCAGCCATAAGAGAAGAGGTTATTGGTGCCTGCACTCCTATATCAATTCCGTAGGAGCTTACATTTTTATTTTCTCCTGAATCATGTATTTTATCTCTTCCAGAATAGCCGAATACACCAATGTTAACATCCGCTACTCTCAGATTGGGCATGAAGGCTATCCTTCCGTAAAAGTCAAAATCGCCTCCCGTGAGTTCTTCCGCCTTCATGTTTTCCATAACGGTTCCGCCACCACCCGTATATATACCCGCATTAACATAAATCATACTCTTTATAAGTGCATAAGCTGAAATACCCTTTTGGTCGTGACCGTATAAGGAGGGGAAGAGCATCATAGAACCCATATCCATTTGTTCAGCCTGCCCGTCACCGTTTGCATCCATGGACATAAAGTAGGGCATCGGTGCTTGAGCAGGGAACATCTCTGTTCTCATGGGATCAAGGGTGTTAAATGGATCAACACCTGCGGGGCTTGTAATACCGCCCACTATACCGAATACATTGGCTCCGGTGTCTTTTACAAAAGCCAATCTTGCAACATGAACGCCCGCCTCATAACCGTGGTCTCCAGAGGCTTCAAGATTAGGGACTATAAATGCTCCTACATCATCACTTACCTTACCCGCAAAGTATATGAGAACATTTTCTACTTTAAGATTTTCCGCTTCTTCTTTGTAGGATTTCTTTTCGGATAGCAAAGATATAACCCTTATTGCGATGGGATTGAAGTTGTTTAAGGTTTTACCGTCACCTATATTAATTTGCTTGATATTAACACCCGAGGTGTAACCGCTTATCTTATAAAGGGTTCCGAATTTATTTAGCCTCGGCGGTATAGTATGGCACGTACTGCAGGAGAACCCAGTTTGTCTCGCAAAAGAAGGGACACCGTAAGAAATATCATATAGCAGAAAAAATGTAAATAAAACCGCAAAGCTAAAAATGGTTTTAAATTTTCCCATATTGCACCTCCCATAAAGGATTTAATAAAGTGTAAAGAAAATTTACACCCATACTATTTTTATAATTAACGGAATGTAAATTAGTTTTTCAAGAGTTAAATTTAACTGATTTGAACATCAGTAAACTATTATGTTGTCTGCATGTATCACTTCCTCTTGTGCATTTTTGATTAATTTTTTAACATCTTTACTCTTTTTGCCTTTTATCATTTTTAATTCATCGGAAGAAAATTGAACTTTTCCCCTTCCCACTATGTTGCCTTCCATATCAGCTATATTCACTATGTCTCCTTTATTGAAGTTACCCTCAACATAAATTACACCCGCAGGTAAAAGGCTTTTCCTTTCTTTAATCGCCTTTACAGCTCCTTCGTCTATATAAACGATACCCTTAGGCTGGCTTATGAATGTTACTATCCTCTTTCTGCTTTTTATGGGCTTTTCTGATGGGTATATAATTGTTCCATTTGTTTTCAGATTCACCGTATCCTCAAGATTTTCGTCTCTGTGGGTTATAATGACGGGTATTCCTATCAGTGAAGCTATACGGGAGGCTTCAAGTTTGCTTCTCATACCGCCCGTTCCGAATGTACTGCTTACTCCTTTTACATATTTAAAAACTTCATCTACATTTTTCACATCTTTTATAATCTCGTTTTTATCATTAAGCAGACCGCCTGCTGTTGAAAGCATAATTATCATGTCCGCTTCTATCATATAGGCTGTATATACAGCCAAAAAATCGTTATCTCCGAATATCAGTTCGCTTACCGCTACCGTGTCGTTTTCGTTTACAATGGGAAGTACTCCCTTGATTAAAAGATTTTCTATGGTTTTCTTTGCATTGTTAAAC
>WFWF01000019.1 GCA_015491275.1 Aquificales bacterium
GAATGAGGAAGATAGGTTAAAATTCTACATATAAGGTAGGGGCCGTAGCTCAGTTGGGAGAGCGCCGATATGGCATGTCGGAGGTCACGGGTTCGAGTCCCGTCGGCTCCACCAACTAAACCATGATAGAGCTTCTATCTCCCGCCAAGGTAAACTTCGGTTTGTGGATCACAGGCAGGCGAATGGACGGGTACTATAACATTGTTACCCTTTTCAGAAAGATAAGCCTTTACGATGTTATATACATAAAAGAGGGTCCTTTTACGGTTACTACAAGTACGGGCATTCCGCAGGAAGATAATATTGTCTATAAAGGGCTTAAGATATTTTCGGAAAAGACGGGGACTGATATACCTTTTTCCATATATATTGAAAAACACATCCCGGAAGGATCCGGTTTAGGCGGTGGTAGTTCAAACTTGGCTGTAACCCTCAATGCGGTTAATGAGCTTCTCGGCAGTCCCCTCAGTGAAGAGGAGTTAAGGGATTTGGTGGGTCAAATTTCTTCCGATGCTCCTTTCTTTTTAAAAGAGGGCAGTGCTATCGGGAAGGGAAAGGGAGATATACTACAATATGTTAATCTTCTGGAGGTTGAATTAACGGTCATATACCCAGGTGTAAAATCATCAACACGGCGTGTATATTCATGCATAAGGGATGATATGTTGACTGAGGAGATGGAGGCTGATATGATAATAAAGGATATAATAGAGGGGAGTACGGAAAGAATGGGTAATGTGCTTGGTGATATAGCATGCGAGCTCTATCCGGAGATAGGAGAGGTGAAGAGATTTGTAGAATATTTGGGTAGCAGGGCTTTTGTTAGCGGGAGCGGTTCTTGTGTTTTTTATATAGGAGAACCCTTGCCCGAAATAAAAAAAGGTGCTAAGTTAAGAAATTGGAGAGTTTTTTCTGTTAGAACGCTGGATGGGGTGTAGCTCAACTGGCAGAGCACCGGACTTTGGATCCGGGGGTTCCTGGTTCGAGTCCAGGCACCCCAGCCATTAAATCCCAGCGGGGAGTAAGATAGGATGTACAGACCCCTCAAACTGCTGACGGGAACAGCCAATGTGCCTTTGGCAAAGGAAGTATCGGACTATCTCGGAGTTCCCTTATCAGATATGCTTGTTACAAAGTTCAGCGATGGAGAGGTGAGGGTTCAGATCAATGAATCAATGAGGGGTGGGGATGTATTTGTTATTCAGTCTCTTTCCTATCCCGCAAATCAACACATAATGGAACTTTTGCTCATAATAGATGCCCTCAAAAGGGCATCAGCGGGTAGGATAACCGCTGTCATACCTTATTTTGCTTATGCCAGGCAGGACAGGAAGGACAGACCGAGGGTTCCCATAAGTGCAAGACTTTTAGCTGACATTATAACCGTTGCCGGTGCCAACAGGGTTGTTACCATAGACCTTCACTCTCCCCAGATACAAGGCTTCTTTGATATTCCCGTTGACAATCTTTATGCCTTGCCCGTTATATACGAGTACATTCATAAGAATCTTGATCTGAGGGATCCCATTGTGGTCTCACCCGATGCGGGCGGTGTGGAGAGGGCGCGTCAGCTTGCCAACAAACTCGGATGCGGTATAGCCATTATATACAAAAGGAGACCAGAGCCTAACAAGGCGGAAGTTTTTGATGTTGTGGGTGAAGTTGAAGGTAAGGAAGCAATAATAGTAGATGACATAATAGACACGGGGGGAACCGTTGTTGCCGCATCAAATTTACTTTTAAACAGGGGAGCAAAAAGGGTTATAGTCTGCGCAACCCACGGCGTGTTATCCGGACCCGCTGTTGACAGATTGGTTGACTCTCCCATAGAGAAGGTGATAATAACCAATACCATACCCGTGGGTGAAAAGAGCTTCCATAAGCTTGAGGTTATCTCCGTCGCGCCCCTTCTCGCGGAAACAATAAAAAGGATACATGAAGAGGATTCCGTCAGCTCCCTCTTTTCCTGAGAAGTTCAATAACCTTCTTAAAGAACGGAGGATACTCCGCCTCAAATTCCATCCAGTTACCCCTTGAAGGGTGATAGAAACCCAGTTTAAAGGAAAGTAGCATTATGCAGCCCTCTTCCAATACATCCTTTATTTCCGGAAGGAAAGAAAGCTTAAAGCCGTATAGCCTGTCTCCTATAACCGGATGTCCGAGATGGGACAGGTGTACCCTTATCTGGTGGGTCCTTCCAGTATATATTCTTACCTTCAACAGGGTTGCATCGGTAAATCTCTCCTCAACCCAGAATTCTGTTATGGCTTCCCTCGGCTTTGCGGTGTAGATGCTGAACTTCTTCCTTTCCCTTATATGTCTTCCTATGGGTAAGTCTATTATTCCGTGATCCTCTTTTACCGTTCCCTTTACAACCGCCTTGTATATCTTCAGTGTTTTTCTGTTTTTGAACTGATCGGAGAGGGATCTGTGGGCTTTATCATTCTTTGCAACTACCATGAGACCAGAGGTTTCCTTGTCAAGCCTGTGAACTATACCCGGTCTTTCCTTGCCCCCTACGGATGATAAATTTGAAAGTTTTGAAAGCAGGATATTCACGAGGGATCCTTTCTTATGACCCGGTGAAGGGTGAACGACGATGTTACAAGGTTTGAATATTACACCTATGTCCTCATCCTCATAGAGTATCTTTATATCTCCCTCCTCGGGTTCAAGTTTTATCTCTTCGGGTGGTGGTATAAGTATCCTTATCTTATCTCCCTCTTTTACCCTTACCGATGCCTTTTTTACCGCCCTCTCGTTTAGAAATACCTTGCCTTGGTTTATGAGCTTCTGTATAAAATTTCTTGAGAGATCCGGAAATTTCTCTCTTATCTTTGTATCAAGCCTTCCCTGACCTTCAGCAAAGAAAATTCTCTCTTCCTCGCCCATTTAGGATATAGTTTAAACATAATGAAAATACTAGTAACTGGCGGTGCGGGATACATAGGTTCTCACACTGTGAAGCTTTTGGGGGAAAGGGGGTACGAGATTCTTGTATATGACAATTTATCCACCGGTAATGAGTGGGCTGTGTTGTACGGGAAGCTTGTTAAGGCGGATCTTTCTGACAAGAAAATAATTAAAAGGGTCCTCAGGGAGTTTAAACCCGATGCGGTAATTCACTTCGCCGCATATATAGTTGTACCCGAGAGTGTCAGGGAGCCTCTTAAGTATTACAGGAATAATGTGGTAAATACTCTTAATCTTCTTGAGGCTATGATGGAAGAGGGAGTAAATAATTTTGTCTTTTCCTCATCCGCTGCGGTTTACGGCATACCGGAAAAAGTACCTGTTGACGAAGAAGCTC
>WFWF01000020.1 GCA_015491275.1 Aquificales bacterium
ATACAAGATTAAGCTCCCTTGCACCTATGAAGGCATCTTCATAAAAAAGCTCATAAAAATCACCGAGACGAAACAGTAGAAGACAATCGGGGTACTGATTCTTAAAATAGTGGTACTGGGAAAGCATAGGAGTAAGCTCATTTTCTGAAAGGCTTGCCATAAGGAAAAAATTAACATAGGTTGATACATTTGTCCATTCTAATTTATTAATTTTTCTGCATATTCTAATAGTTTAAATAAGTTGATTTTGTGTTTAAAAAATCTTAACTTTAACATAAGACATGATTATATTAGCATGCGTATTGCTTATAATGGGAGGGGTGTTGAGTCAATCATGCACCCAGCGATCGCAAAATAAGGATCTTAAAAAGGAAAGTGTTGAGGTTGTTGTTCAAAGGGTGTGCGGTAAATGCCATTCTCTAAAGATAGGTGATAAGTATATAGCAAAGGCAGGGGACAATAAGCCTGTTATAGAACTGCTTTCTGGTAAATCAAGGGCGGATTGGGAAAGTACGGTATTGAGGATGAAAAATGAGCATAACTGTGACATAAAGAAAGGGGAAGAAGACCTTATTGTGGATTATCTTGCTGAAAAATTCGGGGAGTCAACCACCTCAAATGTATTGCCTTCTGATGATAGCAAGCTTGTTCAGATTGCGTGCGGTACATGTCACGGTATAGTCATTGTAGATGCGAACAATCCGCAAAACATAATTACAAGGATTACCAAAAGTCCCCTCGGCGGTGATATCAGACTGTCGGCGGGTAAGGACGACTGGAGGGAGACCGTAACAAGGATGGTGGTTAGGAATCACTGTTCCATACCCGGGGGTATAGGGGGTGATGTGTTCAACAGGATAGTTAACTGGCTTAATAACAATGTTAATTCATCCCTTGGTCAACATCTTGATCCCAATACATCGGGCGGACAGGAACTTACTCAGGTTTACTGCGGTATATGCCACGGTATAGTTATAAACGGTGTTAGGGTGACGAGGGGTAACAGATACTGGGATGTCAATGTGCCTTTCAATAAGGATGTTAACGGTTGGAGGACCACCGTGGAGAGGATGGTTTATAGGAACAGCTGTCCGCTTCCCGGCGGTAGTGTGGCTATAGATAAGGTTGCTTCTTACCTTGCGGGTATCAATGCCCCGCCCCCTAATATATCTAATATGACAGGGGAAGAATTAGCCCAGATGTTCTGCAATCAATGTCATGGTTTGGTGGTAGGGAATACGAGGATTACATACAATGCCCTTGCTGTGGATGTGGTACTTCTTGATGGTAAAACTCAAGGAGCAAGGAATGATTGGAGGTTCACTGTTGCAAGGATGGTGGAAATGAACGGATGTTTTATACCCGGCGGGGTTAACGACTGTGCTGTGGATCCTTCCACGCCTTTCTGTAAGATAGTTTCCTATCTTGAAAACAATTTTGGACCCGGATGTTGCGGGGATGTCAGTGTTTGGAGTGATGAAAAGCTTGTTAGATCCGCTTGCGGTTCCTGTCACGGTATAAGAGGCTACTCAAAAGTTTTAACAGTAAGCCCCGGCATATATGCGTGGTTGTTTGATGGTAAATCCGCAAGCGACTGGGAGTTAACCGTTAATCGGATGATTAATGTAAACGGGGCTACGGTTCCCGCGGGTGTGCTGAACAGGATTGTAACATGGCTGAGTAATGAGGCTGGTCCGGGATGCTGCGGAAGTATCCCCCTTACGGAACCCCAGCTTATAGCTCAGGCGGCTTGCGGTACATGTCATGGTATGGTTATAGGTGTAGGAAATAATAGCAAAAGATTGACAACGGGGATGACCTTGTATCTCGGCAATGTGTACGGGTGGGATGCTTTCCCCTTGGGAAAGGATATTATTCATTGGACAAAGACCGTTAATAGGATGCTTTTGAGAAGACTTGCAACGAGGGGAACTAACCCAACTTTGGCACAGAGACAGGCGCTTATAAACTGGCTCGTTCAAGAGGCTGGACCTTCTGTTTACAGTGATCCCGAAACTCAAGGTTTAAGATCGGCGAGGGATCTTTATATGACATATTGCCATAAATGTCACGGTCCCGATGCGGAGGGTATGCAGGTAAGGAGTGATTATCAGTGGATAACCATGTATCAGCTTGCTAAAACTATACTTAATCCGGGCGATGTAGTAAATGCGTGGGGATTGTGGCATAGAGGACCCGATCATCCCAACTGGCCTCCATCAACCGCTACAACCTTTATGCCCAATTATCTGTGGAATGTGTATTCCCAAGGATTTCCCGACAGAAGACTTTCACCTTCTGAGTGGAATGTCCTTGATAGCTATCTTATGGCTTTTGCGGATACTTATGACTGTGTGAACTGCCACAGGTGGCATGATATATCCTATGACTATCTGCCTCCCGAGGGAGATAGCGACGGTGATAATGTGGTTGACTTCCCCCTTGACCAGACACCCCCTTCTCCTCCCACTATTCTTAATATTTCCGCTTCCGCGGGAAGTATTACACTCAGCTGGTCTGAAAATACGGAGAGGGATTTTATGGGATATCTCATTATGTATGACCAAACGGGCAACTGCAGTCAGGACTGTACATCTTGCACATCGTGGACTCCCTCAAATGTGGTTGTAAGTTCCATGGACGGGGAATCTTATCATATGCCCATTTATGATACGACCTATACAATAGACGGATTGACTTCGGGTACTTACTGTCTAAGGGTAATATCTGTAGATTTTACCTGCTGGTCTCCGAGACCCGTATCCCTCGGATTGCCTTGTAATAACTCAGAAACTACCGCAGGACCTGTCACGATTCAGTGAAACTTATTGCATGAGTGAACTTCTCCTTTCTTACGGAGAGGGACTTGGGAAGAGATTCAGTTAATAAAAAGTTATAATCTTAATCAATGAAGATAGCGGTTCCTTTATCCGACGAGAATTTTGGTGATAATCTGAAATTATGCAAAGAGAAGGGGGCTGACATTATAGAGTTAAGGGTTGATCTTTTTAAGAACAGGGATGTGGACTTTATAAGGGGGAGGATAGAGGAAATAAAAAGGGAAGGATTGGAAGTATTGATTACAATAAGATCGGAGAAGGAAGGGGGAAGGTATGTGGAGAACAGGGCTGAATTATTTGAGAAGCTTTCACCTCTCTGTGATTATACGGACATAGAACTCTCTTCAACCGATCTTATAGGCTTTGTTAGAAATATAGTTAAAAACCATAATAAAAAGCTGATAATATCCCATCATGATTTTAATGGCACACCGCCGGGATGGATTATTGTGGAAATTCTGAGAGAGATGTACAGATGGGGGGCGGACATTGCAAAGATTGCTGTAACCCCTAAATCTTGGGGGGATGTTTCAAGATTTTTGTGTTTTTCAAGAAGGGTTGAGGGTAAGAAGATACTTATAGCGATGGGTGAACTTGGTAAGCTTACAAGATTGGCTGGTCCCCCTTTTGATTCAGTAATAACTTATTCCTTTGTGGGTAAAGCGGTAGCACCGGGTCAGATCCCCCTTGAAGATATGGTGCGGATAAGAGACATACTTTACGATGGGCAGGGTTCTCCCTGAAATTCATGGAATCCTATATCGGGAGCCCTCTTCGGTACGGGGTTGCCGAAGAAGTCCCTGTCTTTAAGACCGGGGGGTTCTGCACCTTTATCAACCGCAAAGGCATCACATTTCAGTTTAAAATCTTTAACTTCCGAAAAGATACCGCTTTCATTTACAAATCCGGGCGGTTCTCCTTCTACTGATGAGCTTTCATTCCTATTATCTTGTG
>WFWF01000021.1 GCA_015491275.1 Aquificales bacterium
CACCTTTTCAACAACACCTTTTACTATGGTATGAACTGTATATTCTCCTGCATAAACAAAAGAAACAATAAGAAATACAAAGCCATAGATCAAAAACATCAAAAGGTAACCTCCCTTTCACCTATGAATGCATGTCCTTCTTTGAAAACATTGAAGACATCCTTACCCATAAGTAAATAAACATCAATCAAGAAAAGGGTAAGTTTGTGTTCACACTCCATCCTTTTAAGCTCCGCATAGCTCCTGTAGGACATGGCATAACCCAGGTCAAAGGCCAATTCAAGTTCGTACTCAGATCTCTTTAAGTCAAGATTTTCTTCGGAATGTCTTTCAATGGATTCCGCATATTCAAAACATCCCCTTATCAGCTCCCAGCGGTAATAAAGGCTTTCAATCTCTCCTTCTATCTTTTTCCTAAGAAAGTTAAGTTTATCAACGACTTTCATCCTTTTGGTTTCATAAAAATTCCTACGGGCGGATATGAAACCACCGTCGTACATGGGTAACTCAAGCCTTATCCCACCGTACCACTTGTAACGAGATCCGAAAGGACGGGTAGAATAACCGCCTCCGAGATCAATAAATAAATAGGGTGCATATCTCTGCCCGTCCCTTTTACTTTCATAGTATTCCATCAACATCCTTCCTATCTTCATATCATAATTTCCAATAAGGGCTTCCCTTTTCACATAATCGCTTTTAAACTCACCGTTTATATCAACCTTTATTTCAGGAATAAGTATTTCAAAATCCTTCTTATCAATCCCTATAAAGTACACAAGTTTATTAAGATAACGATTATAATCGTATTGAGCTTTCAAAAGCTCCATCCTTTTTTCTCTGTAAATTGTTTCAAGTCTCGCTTCTTCCTCCCTGCTAAGCAAACCTTCCTCCCTTTCATTCCTCGCCTTATCCCATCTAACATAGGCTACAGCCATCTCCTCCCTCTTTACCTCCGCCCTTTTCTCCGCAAGTTTAATCTTCCAAAATAGATCCACAAGTCTTATCTTAAAATTCTCGTAAGCTTTTTTAAGTATAAGTTTTTCAATCCTTATCTTTATATCAGCGGATTCTATCTCCTTTGATAATATTCCCCAATCCCATATCATATACTCACCCCTTATATAAGAGTAAAGATCAAAGACTTCCCTTTCACCGTACGGGAAACCGTAGTAAGCCCTCGTAACAACAGACAGGTTCGGTCCCCTTAGAGATTCCACGCTTTTCTTTTCAAATATCCTGCTATCCACCCCCCTTTTAAGGGATCTCAGATAATCACTCCTGGAAAGGGCTATCTCAAAAGCTTTAAACGGATCAATATATTCTACCGAGAATGCCAACCCTCCAATAAAGAAAATAAGCAGAAAGAACATCATCCGCCCCTTTTGTGCTTTCTTATAAACCTGAATAAGTTTTCCTTTTTATAATGTCCTTCTACTATGTACCTACCTATAAGTAAGAATTCCTCTGGTTTGTAGTAGCCCGGTAACTTTAATATAACCTCACCGTCCTTATCATAAAAAAGGAACACAGGTGTTGCCCTTACCCCATATTTCCTTGAAAATGTTTTTTCTGTATATTCCCTACCATCAACATCAATAACAGGCAATGATCCCTTTATATTTATTTCAATCATGTAAAAGTGCCTCGTAAAATATTCTTTTAACTCTTTATCCTGAAAGGTTACTTTCCTCATTTTGTCACAGAAGGGACACCCTTCCTGATGAAACATAATAAAAAGGAACTTTCCTTCTTTCCTCGCTTCCTCCACATCCTGACCTATATCAAGAAAGGATACTTTAAGGAATGGTATATCGGAAGCAAAAATAAAACCGGACAAAATTAAAAACAGACAGAGCTTTAACATGGTTAATTTTGTATAATATCACATTACCAAATATCATCAGGGAGTACGGCATGGCGGGAAAAAAGTGGAGAACCGCAATAACAAGACATATAGGTCATGAAACCTATGTTAGGGGCTACAGATTACTTGATCTTGTCGGCAACCTTTCTTTTGCCCAAGCCATATACTTGATTCTGAAAGGAGAACTACCAAACGAGAAAGAATCAAAAATGATGGAAGCCATATTCGTATCTGTTATTGATCACGGGATAGCTCCCCCTTCCGTAATTGCTGCAAGGTCAGTGGCAAGCGGGGGAAATTCTCTGAATGTGGGAGTTGCTGCGGGTATAATGGCATTCGGATCAGCCCACGGCGGAGCTTTGGAAGATGCAATGAAATTTATTCAGGAAGGCGTAAAAGATAGCAGAAGTGTAGGAGAGATTGTATCAGAATATCTTTCAAAGAAAAAACCTATTCCCGGATACGGTCACAGGTATTACAAAGAGTTTGACCCAAGAACAAAGAGACTTATGAATATTGCAAGGGACCTCGGATTTTACGGGGATCATTGTAGATTTGCGGAAGAAGTAGAAGAAGAACTATACAGGCAAAAGGGTAAAAGGCTTGTACTTAATGTGGACGGTGCCATAGCTGCTGTTGTTTCCGAGATGGGCTTTGATTGGAGATTGGGTAAAGGTTTTTTCATCATAGGAAGGGTGCCGGGTCTTGTTGCCCATGTCTTTGAAGAGCTAACAGCGGAAAAGCCCTTCTCCAAGAGATTGAATGAAGAGGAAGAAACAGAATACACCGGTGTAGAGCCGAGGGAGCTACCCGAAGAGTTCAGGAAGATATAAATGGCTAAAAGGGTTATACTTGCTTACTCAGGGGGACTTGATACATCCGTTATAGTTCGCTGGTTAACAGAAAGGGGTTACGAAGTTGTAACCTATACCGCGGATGTGGGTCAAAACGAAGATCTAAGCGACATACCTGAAAAGGCTAAGGCTTCCGGGGCTGTAGATGCAATAGTTGAAGATCTAAAAGAAACCTTTGCAAGAGAATACTGTATGCCAACTTTAAGAGCCTTAGCACTTTATGAAGGCAAATATCCCCTTACCGCTTCACTTTCAAGACCACTGATATCGGAAAGAATGGTTTACTATGCAAAGAAGCTTTCCGCAGACGCGGTTGCCCACGGATCAACGGGAAAGGGCAACGATCAGGTGAGATTTGAACTGTCCGTATGGGCACTTGACCCAAATATTGAAGTTTTGGCTCCCGTCAGGGAATGGGAGTTTAAATCAAGGGAAGAGGAAATAGAATATGCAAAAAAATGGAATATACCAGTTAAAGTAACAAAAGAAAAGCCTTATTCAATAGATGAAAACCTTTGGGGAGTGTCCATAGAATGCGGTCCCCTTGAAGATCCGTGGACAGAACCCCCGGAAGATGCATATCAAATAACATGTTCTCCTGAAAAATCTCCAGAGGAGCCCCTTTATCTGACCATAACCTTTGAAAATGCTATACCTGTAGCAATAAATGGAAAAAAGTATGAAAAACTATGGGAGCTTATAAGAGAACTGAACATATTGGGCGGTAAACACGGTGTGGGAAGGGTGGATATGGTTGAAAACAGGCTCGTAGGTATAAAAAGCAGAGAGGTATATGAGACACCTGGTGCACTAACTCTTTATGAAGCATATAGGGATCTTCTTTCCATTGTAACTGACAGGGAAACTTTCCATTATCTAATATCTCATGTATCCCACAAATATGCGGATCTCGTCTATAACGGGCTATGGTTTTCCCAACTAAAAGAGGCATTGGATAGATTTACCGAACACCTATCACCTTATGTTAGCGGTGAGGTAAAAGTAAAACTGTATAAGGGAAGTATCAAGGTTGTGGGCAGGACCTCACCATATTCCCTGTATGATGAAGATTTTGCCACCTATACTCCACAAGATAAATTTGATCATATAGCGGGGAAGTATTTCACAAAGGTGTACGGTTTACCGATGAAACTACTTGGCAGGATAAGGGGTAAGAATTATAATAAATTAGTTAATAATCAGGGAGGTTAGCAACAGGTAAAGTATAATGTGCAAAAGGAGGCAAAAGGATGCAAAAAAGCGGACTGCGTGAGTGTGAGACGGTGCTCCAGTCACCAAGGGAAGGAACCGGAGCACTGCGGTGTTCCTTTATGAGGACACTGTATAATCTCTCACGAGTGCAGTCCGTAGCGTGGCTAACTGCCCGTCTCCCTGGCCCTTACGAATACCCAGGAGAGGGTCCCCCTCAGGAAAAGACTGAGGGGCGTGGGAGGTTCTCCGGGAAGGGGCACGAGGTCCTGTTACCTGGGATGGGGTCTATGGGTGCTCAAATGCCGCCTGCCGGGTTTCTGGGCACCCTGAATAGGCGGGGTATAAATAGCCCGGCACCCGAGCTGTGTACAATTGCACAGTTTGGGTAACCAGGTGAAGCATGAGATTACCTCTGATAATTTCCATAGTTACTTTATACATTTCAGCATCCGTGGGTGCGGTTTTCAATGTCAGCAGTTATCTTGAATTGGTGGGTGCCCTAAGCATTGTAAGCAGAAACGGAGAGGATGACATAATCAATATAGCAAAGGGAAATTATATAATAAAGACTCCCTTGATTTATAAACCCGCGGAGAACAGATCCTTAATTATACAAGGAGCAGGTGCGGACTCAACCATATTTGACGGATCTAATCTCTCAAGAATACTCATAATAGATACAACCAACCTTAAGGATGATTCGGAAGCCCATGTAACTATCAACGGTATTACCTTTACGAACGGCAGTTCGTCAGAGATAGGAGGGGCGGTTGTTATAAAAACTAAGCAGGCTAATGTAACGGTGGAAAACTGTAAGTTTTACAATAATTCAGGAGAGAGTGGAGGCGGACTTTTTATAAGAACATTATCGGGAACGGTAAATATAAAAGGCAATTCCTTTGCGGAAAATACCTCTAACGGTGGCGGTGGTGCATGGATACAAGCAGATTACGGGTCCATAGTTATGCTCGGTAATACTTTTGAAAGCAACACAGCCAACGGCGGCGGAGGAGCGCTGATATGGGGTAAGGAAGTGAAGATGGAAGGGAATAAGTTTAATAATAATGTTGCCAACGATATAGGTGGTACCGCACTTATTTACGGGGATACGGTAAGTATGGCAAGGAATGTATTTATAAGTGATACAACAAGTACTAACGGTAGTGCCTTTATATGGGGAAGCCTCCTATCAATGACAGCAAATTCATTTTTTAATTCAACCAACGGTAATGTGGCATGGTCATGCGTAGTTAAAAGCGATTGATTTTCTATACCCGCGCGGTAGTATAAGCTTTTACCAACCTATGAATCTCTTTAAAATTTATATCACCTGCTAATATGTATGTCTTGCCTTCATAATTAAATTTACGGGCGACTGTTATACAAAAGTCATCGGTTGCCTGCGATAGGTAAATATCAGAAATATAAGAGTCTTCCTTCATGGTTTTCTCAAAGTAGGGTCTATCTGACCTGTCACTCCCTTTCCTGCCCGTTGCAACAAAATAAGACACCTTGGGATTTATAATATTGTTTGATATCTGAAGTCCTCTCTCATTTATTATATAAAACAGTTCAAAGTATGGATAGTCCTTGAAAATATCATATAATGCGTATTCCCACATATCCTTAGACGATCGCTTAACCGCAACCACTATATTTTCAAAATCCCCCAGTATTTTTGATTTTATAGTCTTTATTATCCTGAAATCCCTCGGTTCAACAAGGATAAGCATCGGTCTTTCTCCGTGTATTATAAAAACGGACCCGTCTATCCTCTTAGCCCTGTTTCTCAATTCCTTTACCATATCTTCAAACTCAGTTTGAGACTTAACATAGCTGAGGTCCAAAGACATGCCGTAAACATTAACCGGATCTATGTCTCCGTAAAGAAGGGAAAACTCCTTGTGAAATTCCTTTATAATTTCCTTTATATCACTTTTACGGGGCGGTTCTTCAGAATAGACCCACATTTCACCGCTTTCTGGAGTACAAGAAACCTCCATGTTATAAAAGTCCGCTATATCCTCATACAACAATTTGTAAATCCCCTCCTCTTTTGACATGCCGTATTTCTCTCTGAATTGTTTAACATTTTTTAATCCGAAGATTATAAGATAGTGTTCTTTACCGAAAGAACTCTTTATCTGTTGAATTATGGGAAGCTTCTTACCCTTCCTTGAAATTATGTAATGAATTAAAACCTCATAGTTAAGAATTCCTTTATAATGTCCCTTCTTATCAACTATAATAATATGCTCCTTCCTTACGGGAAGGATATCAAGAAGATCAGTAAGCTTATCCTCTTCTATTTTGGGAACCCTCAATCTCGTTTTTATGCGTGCCATATCCCCCGCAACAAGATTTTTGTTGTTTGTCTTCATAACCTTATCCTTATAAACAAGACCTATGGGTCTTTCATCCCTTACAACAACCATATAGTCATATATACGAAGTTCCTTAAAAAGCTTTTTTAGATTGTCAATACTCAGATCATACGGTACCGTAGGTATGGGTGTCACTACATCAAGTATGTCCAAATTGTCGGATTTCATAACTTTAAACGGCTTATCCTTTCAGCCGCCTCCAATAATCTATCAGTGTGCACCGTAAGGGATATTCTAAAATAACCTTCTCCATATTCACCGAATCCGTTACCCGGTGTACACACTATACCCGCCTCATCTAATAATTTAGCAACAAATTGGGCGGAAGTAAATCCCTCAGGTACCCTTATCCAAAGGTAAAAGGTAAAGTCAGATTTGTATATCTCAAGACCTGCACTTTCAAGGGCTTCAACCATAACCTTTTTCCTTTCTTTATAGATTTTCCTTATACCGCCAACAATTTCATCACCGAGTTCAAGAGCTGTTATACCTGCTTCTTGAACTGCCTGAAACTGCCCGGAATCTATATTAGTTTTTACCTTTCCCAAAGCGGAAACAAGCTCACTGTTGCCAACAGCCATACCTATTCTCCATCCAGTCATATTATAGGTTTTGGAAAGGGAATGAAACTCTATAGCCACATCCTTTGCACCTTCAACTTCAAGAATTGAAACGGGCTTTTCTTCCCCCGTGTATATCTCCGAATATGCAAAATCAGAAGCTACAATTATGTTATTCCTCTTCGCCCAATCCACAAGCTTTTTATAAAAATCTTTAGTAGCCTTAGCACTTGTCGGATTGTTTGGATAGTTTATCCATATAATCTTTGCACGCTTTACAACATCTTCTGGTATTGAATCAATATCCGGAAGGAAGTTTTTTTTCTCCAAAAGGGGTATCTTATAAACCTCCCCTCCTGCAAACATGGTTCCTATTGAATAAACAGGGTATGCAGGATCGGGACATAGAACGACATCGCCCTTGTCAATAAAGGCAAGGGGAAAATGGGCAATACCTTCCTTTGATCCTATGAGGGTTATTACCTCTTCGGAAGGGTCAAGCTCAACACCGAACCTTTTTTTATACCATCGCGCAACAGCTTCCCTGAAAGCCATCATTCCCACATAAGAAGGATACCTGTGATTTTCAGGCTTTTCCAAAGCCTTTTTTGCTGCTTCAACTATGGGTTCCGGTGTAGGCATATCCGGGTCTCCCACACCCAAATCAATAACATCAACTCCCTGATCTATCTTCTCTTGCTTTTTTCTGTCAATCTCTGCAAAGAGATAGGGGGGTAATTTTCTTATTCTCTCTGCAAGTGTAAATTTCATAAACCCACCTCCTTGAAGTTTTAAGGGTCTATATATTGTACACGATACCGCTATATGGCACAAAAATTGCAGAAATTTAAGCGGGATGGTGGAAATACTATCTGTAGTAAGGAAGGAAATGGCAATCTATCTGAAGGATAAACTTGATGAGAAAGATATATATTTCCACTTCTGGCATGTAAAGGGAAGAGGAAAAGAAGGAGGACTTAAATATAGGGGATTTTTAAGAGAAAAAACAGCAATGGTTTTCTTACCGAAGGTAGCCTTTTCCATATTTACTGATGAAGAAAAAAAAGAGGAAATTATAAACACAATTATTGAAACCGTTCATACAGGTAGCTATGGAGACGGGAAGATATTTGTTTTTAACAAAAAGGAGGGTACGAATATGAAAATGATAAAGGCTATTATAAGACCGGAAAAGCTTTACGATCTTATATCCGCCCTTGAAAAGGCGGGATTTAAAGCATTAACTACTTGGGATGTAATAGGGCGCGGAAAAGAGGGAGGAGTACAGGTGGGGGAAAGAAGCTACAACGAGCTGGTGAAGACAATGGTACTGATAGGAGTTGAAGACAAAGACAAAGACAAAGTTGTAGATGTAATTACAAAAGTGTGTAATACAGGTGTTTACGGAGACGGAAAGATATTTGTGTGTGATATTTCGGAAGTATGGACCATAAGGACGAAGAGGAGGGAACTCTGATGATAGGTGATATAATATCCGCAGTTAAAAAGGGAAATCCTAAGGCACTTTTTGCATCATTCATATACTTTGACCACTCCTTCAGTATATGGCTTTTACTTGGAGCATTGGGACCCTTTATAGCGGAGTACTTTAATCTGTCTGGGGTCCAGAAGGGATTCATGGTTGCAATACCCGTTATATCCGCTGCTATCTTCAGGATAAATTTCGGTCATATGTTTCAGTATATAAACGGAAAGTATATAGCTATAGGTGGGATATTACTTTCCTCTGTACCTCACATATACATGTTGATTAAGGGATTCAATATAACTTACGAAGATCTTCTTTGGATGGGTGTTTCCCTTGGAGTGGCGGGTGCGAGCTTTGCCATAGCCCTTCCCATGGCAGGAAGCAATTATCCAAAAGAAGTTCAAGGACTCGTACTCGGACTTGCTGCCGCAGGCAATATTGGAGCGGTACTTGACGGTATTCTCTTTCCTCCCATAGCAAAGGCGATAGGATGGAAATATACCTTTGTAATATCCATACTGCTTCTCCTCATAGCCTTAATTTTTGTAATCTTGTGGGCGGAAGACAAAACACCCAAGAATAAAGGGAACAAAACTTATCCCATTTTAGCATTCCTTTCAACCTTAGGCTTTATGGTCTTGCTCGCCATAGGATTTCAGAAGGAGTGGTTCGGAGTGGAAGGTAATGTAGGTAAGCTACTCATTCCGATTCTTGGTTCCGTATTCGGTATCCTCTTTATGCCCCTTGCCTTCAAAAGGGTATTCCTTGAAAGGGACACATGGGTGCTTATGCTCGCATATTCAATAACCTTCGGCGGGTTCGTAGGGATGTCGTCATATATAGCCATGCTTCTGAGGGATGTTTATGCAGTCTCAAAGGTTGAGGCGGGAATACTCATGTCGCTCTTCGCCTTTACCGGTGCCATGATAAGACCTCTCGGGGGATACATAGCGGACAAGATAAGCGGTGCAACAGCCCTTATATTCTTCTTGGCGGGAATATCATTAGTAAACTTTATATTCTTCCTTATCACTCCACCTTTAGTTTTAGGAATATTACTCTTCCTATTACTCTACACATTTTACGGTCTTGGTAACGGTGCTGTATTTCAACTCGTACCCCACAGATGGCCCCGTCAGACGGGTCTAATGACAGGAATTATAGGAGCGGCGGGAGGTATAGGCGGCTTTTATCTACCAACAGTAAACGGTATAGTCTTTGAAGCAACAGGTAGTTACAATCTTGCTTTCGCACTGTTCGGCTTTATAGGACTATTGTGCTTAGTATTCGTAAAGATGCTGCATGCCAAGTGGATGGAGTGGGCTTATGTCAGATACGATTATGAAAAGGATCAACTTGTCGGTATAGATCCAAAGAGCGGGAGGGTTCTCATGGAAATAGGGGATTAGGAAATGGAATTCCAATGTCCCTATTGCGGAGTAGGTTGCGGATTGTATATAGATGAAAAGGATAAAGTTAAAGGAAATCCTGAACATCCAGCAAATAGGGGTGATATTTGTAAGAAGCCTCTCTATCTTCCCAAGATATATGACAAGGATAGAATACTTAAACCGTATATAAGACAAGGAAAAGAATTGCATGAAAGTAATTGGGAAGAAGTTTATGAAATTATCAGCAAAAAACTAACCAGTCTATCACCTGATGAAATGTACTTCTATATCTCCGGTCAGCTAATGACCGAAGAGTCCTATATTATAAATAAATTCGTTAAAGGGTTTTTAAAGACGAACAACATAGACTCAAACTCAAGGCTATGTATGGCTTCTGCGGTTACCGCCTATAAACTTGCCTTTGGATCTGACGGTGTACCTTGCTGTTATGAAGACATAGACGACGCGGATGCTTTTATATTCATAGGTTCAAATGCTGCAATTTCTCATCCGGTTTTATTCAAGAGGGTTTTAAACAGAAGAAGAAAGGAAGAAAAAGCCCTTATAGTTACAATAGATCCTTATGAAACGGAAACCGCAAGAAAAAGTGATATATACATACAAATAAGAGCGGGGACTGATACAGCCCTTTTGAACTCGGTGCTATATATACTTTACGAAAAGGGATGGATTGACTACGAATTCGTATTTAAATACACGGAAGGATTTGAGGAAGCCATAGAAGAGGCTAAAAAATTCACCCCTGATGTTGCAAGTGAAATTTGTGACATTGAAGTATCGGATATATACCTGCTTGCAAATATCTTTCGTAAAAGCAGAAAACTTATTTCCTTCTGGTGTCAAGGTCTTAATCAATCAGTAAATGCTGTTATGAAAAACTTGGCACTAATAAACCTTCATCTGGCAACGGGAAGATTGAATAGTAAGGGATGTACCTTCTCACTTACAGGACAGCCTAATGCAATGGGGGGTAGGGAAGTAGGCTATCTTTCCAACGGACTTCCTGGATACAGGGATGTAAGAAACAGGGAAGACAGAAAGTTCATGGAAGATTTCTGGGGAGTAAGCGGTATAAAAGAAAAACCTGGACCAACAATAACAGAAGCTATTGATCTAATCCTTGAAGGCAAGATAAAGTTTCTCTGGGTAGTGTGTACCAATCCCGCGGTATCCCTGCCGAATTTAAAGAAGGTACATAAAGCTCTGAACAAAGTCTTTTTAGTAGTTCAGGATGCATATTGGAATGATACTACCGAGTTTGCGGATATTATATTACCAGCAAGTACCCTCGGTGAGAAGGAAGGTACTATGACGGGATCTGACAGAACATTAACCTTTTGCAGTAAATTCAGGGAAGCACCGGGTGTTTCAAAACCTGACTGGCTTATCTTTAAAGAGCTTGCTGATAAAATGGGATTACGCGGTTTTAATTATGAATCAACAGAAGATATCTTCAATGAATTTAAAAAGACTACAAAAGGTAGGTTATGTGATATATCCTCACTAAGCTATGAAAACTTACCCGCAAGATGGGGGAAAAGATGGCTGTACAATGATTTAAAGTTTCCCACTAATACAGGTAAAGCAAGATTTCACCCCGTTACTCTCCAAATACCCAAGGAAAACGGCAGGTTTATAATGATAACGGGAAGATTAAAAAATCAATGGCATACCATGACGAAAACGGGTAAATCTCCAGAACTTTTGAAAGGTGAATTGCCTCCCTTTATAATAATGAATCCGGAAGATGCAAAGGAATTGGGCATACAAGAAGGTGATAAGGTGACCATAGTCTCAGATAGAGGAAAAACGGAAAGGGTTGTAAGATACGGTAATGTAAAAAGAGGACACATATTTGCCCCCTTCGGATACCCTGCGGAATTCGGCAATCCCGTAAATATACTTGTAAGTGATAGAGTTGACCCTTTGTCAAAAGAGCCTGATCTTAAATACACAGGAATTGATATCATAAAATAAAGGACTATGTTTGGAATTAATATTCAAGAAGCAATACTCACAATCCCTGCCCTTATGATAGCGGTAATTCTGCATGAAGTCGCCCACGGATGGGTAGCCTATAAGATGGGAGACCCGACCGCAAAGCTTGCGGGAAGGATAACCCTTAACCCCATACCACACATTGATCCATTGGGAACAATTATCCTGCCCGGTTTATTTATCCTTATAAACTCCCCCATTCTCTTCGGATGGGCAAAACCTGTTCCAATAAACCCGTTGAACTTTAAGGACCTCAGAAAGGGAACCTTTCTTGTATCAATAGCGGGCGTTGTCACAAATATACTTTTGGCAATAATGTTCGGCATGCTTTATAGGATAATAACGGGGATGATTTACTCCGCGGATGCGAATATAGCCCACAGCCTGCTTATACCTCTCGCCATATTTTGTGCAAAATCAGTTCTCATAAACCTTATCCTTGCTCTGTTTAACATAATACCCATACCTCCACTGGACGGAAGCAGGGCGCTTATGAGTTTTTTATCATTAAAGTAC
>WFWF01000022.1 GCA_015491275.1 Aquificales bacterium
GTTATTGATAGAATATTTGACCTTAAGGATGTAAGGCATGCCCATAAGTATCTTGAGGAGTCAAGACATTTTGGGAAGATAGTCTTGAAGGTAAGTTGATGGAAAAATTTGAAGAATGGTTAAGACTGCCTGAGGTAAAAAACAGACTCATTGATTGGGAATACACCCGCAGAAAATTCTTCCAGTTTATGGAAAAACATCCAAATAAGGAAAGGATATCATCTTATCTTAACAAAAGGAGATTTATGTTACTCCTTGATCTTCTGGATAAGTCCGCGTGTATAAGTAGATTTCTCTTGTCCTACCCTGCGGACTTTGAGCCTACCATAGATGGACTTTGGTACAGGACTAAAAGCAAGGAGGAGTATCTAAGAGAGATAAAAGAGGTTGTAGGAGAAAACAAAGAGGATGCAATTATTTCCGAAAAGCTTGCCTATTACAGACATAGAGAACTGATGAGGATTTTCTCAAAAGAAATACTGAATGTTATGCCCCTTGAGGACATATTAAGGGAATATTCCTACCTCGCGGATGCCCTTCTTGAATTTGCATATTTGATTGCTATTGATAGGGCAAAGTCACGGTACGGTACACCTTTGGATGAGGTAGGAAGGGAGGCTAAGGGAGCAATTATAGGTCTCGGCAAGCTTGGAAGTGAAGAGCTTAACTACTACTCTGATATTGATATTATGTTTATATATTCATCTGATAAGGGTAAGGCGGGTAATCTGTCCCTTCCAGAGTTTTTCTCAAAGGTATTTGAACATGTTGTCAGGCTCTTAACCGCAAATACACGGGAGGGTGTACCTTATAAGGTTGATCTTGATCTCAGACCCTTCGGGAAAATGGGGGCTATAGCGGTTTCTTTGAGAACAGCAGAGCTTTATTATGAATCTTACGGCAGGACATGGGAGAGATTTGCCCTTCTTAGGGCGAGACCTGTGGCGGGAGACGGGGAGCTTGGAAGTAAATTTATGAAAGAGGTAGTTGATCCCTTTGTTTACAGAAAATCTGTTGATTACAGCGTTATAGAGGAGATAAGGTTTATAAAGTCAAGGATAGATGCTGAGGCAAAGGGAAGGGTATTAAAGGATTTTGATGTTAAAAAGGGGAGGGGAGGTATAAGGGAGCTGGAGTTCGCTGTTCAAACTCTTATACTGCTTTTAGGGGGTAGATTTCCCTTTTTAAAGGAGGGAAACACCTTTAGGGCTATATGGAAACTGCATCAGAAGGGTGTATTTTCCTCAGAAGAGGTTTCTTTTTTGGAAGAAGCTTATACCTTCTTGAGAAAGCTTGAACACAGGATTCAACTTTTGGGGTGCATACAGACCCAAAGACTGCCAGTCAAGGATATAGAACCCGTTGCAAAGACTATGGGTATGCGGATGGAGGAATTCACAGAAAAATTGGACAGGTATAGGAACGGTGTATTTGAGATATTTAAAGGTGTTTTATCAGCAAAGAGGGAAGAAGACCATGATCCATTAAGTGAAGCAATACTGAGTATGGATAGGGTTGCGGGTGAGAGGTTGCTTAAAGAAAAGGGATTTAAAAATCCTTCCCGTGCTTTCAATCTACTCTGTTCCTATATTCATGGCAAGCCGGGTTTAAGGCTTTCAGAAGAAGAAAGAAGGAAGCTTATGGACAGGATACCTTTTATTGTTGATGCTATGTCCTCCAAGGCTAATCCGGATGAAGCCCTTGCCAATCTTGATAAGCTAATGTCAAGTTATAACGGAAAGTACATAATAAATTCTGAAGGATATAAGGATCTGATAAATTTCCTTGCAAATGTATTCTCCTTGTCTTCCTATCTATCAACCATCATAGGCAGATATCCTGATCTGCTTGAGGATGTTCTGACACTTTATCAGGATTTTCCTTCAAAGGAAGATATAGTCTCCGAACTTGAAAAGTATAAGCTTTCTTTGGGTCTTTCCTCTGAGGATGTCCTTAGAAGGCTTAAGAGGGTATGGGAGGTAAGGATAGGACTTGTTTATTTGATGAAGGCGGAGGAAGAATATAGGAAGCTTGTTAGATTTTTTGAATCTCTAACCCTGCTTGCGGATGTTGTAATGGAGGAAGTGTGGAAGTTTCACGGCATGGGGAATATGCCTGTCCTTATGCTATCCCTGGGTAAATACGGTAGCAGGGAACTTAACTTCGGATCAGATCTTGACTTAGTTTTTGCGGCTGGTGACAAGGGGAATAGGGAAAATATAAGTACTAAAGTACAAAACATAATAAGGTTTATTACGCGTCATACATCGGAGGGTTATCTTTACGATGTGGATGTGAGGTTGAGACCCATGGGTTCAAAAGGTGAAATATCACCTTCCCTCGGTTTTTATAAGGTGTACTTCGGAAGTCAGGCGCGGGTGTGGGAGAGATTTGCCTGGACAAGGACAAGATATATAGCGGGAGATAGGGAGCTTTATGAAGAATTTGAATCAATACTGCAAGATTTTCTCTTCGGTAAACAGGTAGGAAAGGCGGAGCTAAAGGAGATGTATGACATTAGAATGAAGCTTGAGGAAAATGCTTTCAGAAGGAGAGGGTTCATAGATTTAAAGGTGGGTAAAGGGGGGCTTATGGATGCGGAATTTATCGTCCAATATCTTGTTTTGAAGGAAAAGATAAGGGAGCCTTCCATTATAAAGTCTATGGATGTGTTAAAGAAAAAGTATGTCTTTGTGGAAGATCTTAAAGATATATATATGTTTTTAAGATTGGTAGAAACCAAATTGAGGTTATCAAAGGAAAGGGGTACATCTGTTATATCACCCAGGGATAAGGCGATCATAGCATCTTCCTTAAACATGGAGGAGGATGAATTTTTGAAGATATTGAATGAAAGAATGGAAACCTTGCGAGGAATGTTCCTTTCCCTTTTTTATTAAGTATTTATATTTTGCCTTATCTTTACCGCAAGTCTGCTCTTTTCCTTAAGTGTTTCTGGATCTATAAACTCGTGGGCTATTGAATATAGCAGGTTGTTTTCTTTTTTTAAATGATCCTCAAGTTTGTTGTTCAAACTGTGAACAGCAGAAAATATTTTGGGTTTATTCCCCTCAAGTATAAGGTTGTTTATTTCTTTGAGGAGGTTTTTTATCTCTTCGTGTTCTTTTAGTATAAGCTGTAGGGATGTGGCGGATGTACCCATCTTTTTAGCAAGTTCAGGAAATAGGAGTTCTTCTTCCTCTCTAAGATGTATAAGTATTTCCCTATTGAGCTCTTCAAACAATTTTTTAAGTGTATTAATACTACTATCGTTAAGTGTTTCAACAACGCTGTAAAGCCTTTCTATCTTTGCATTTATTCCATTGTGTTCCTCATACAATCTTTCTACAAGGTTCATCTCTTTACCCCTTTAGTATAATAAAATATACCTCATTTCTGGACAGGCAAAGGTAATTGTACCAAAATGTTATAATATTTGGTAGTCCCCGTAGCTCAGCAGGATAGAGCGCGAGATTCCTAATCTCGAGGTCGGCGGTTCGAATCCGCCCGGGGACGCCATTACTCCTCTCCAGGTTCTCTTAGGAGCATCTCCTTTATAACCTTGTGTAAATCTTCACCTTTCACCACCACCCTGTAAACGGCTTCGCTAAGCGGGGCATATATGTTTTTCTCCTTTACAATGGAATGTACCGCTTTGACTGTTTCAATTCCCTCAACGGTCTGATTAAGTTCCTTAAGTATCTCTTCCTTTGTTTTACCCTTTGCGAGCATAAATCCGAAGGTCCTATTTCTTGATAGGTCGGAAGAGGCTGTAAGAAAGAGATCCCCTGCTCCGGAAAGACCGTAAAATGTTTTTTCTTCCGCACCCAAAGAGACCCCTATCCTTGCTATCTCTTTCAAGCCTCTTGTTATAAGGGATGCCCTTGCATTGTTCCCGAACCCTAACCCGTCCGATATACCGCATGCTATGGCTATAACATTTTTAAGTGCTCCGCCCAGTTCTACTCCCTTAATGTCCTTACTCCTATACACCCTGAATGTTTCCGCGTTCAGCTCCTTCTGTATTATCTTTGCCCTTTCTTCATCTTCCGAAGCAAGCACGAGGGCAGTGGGAAGGCCCTTTAAAACTTCCACCGCAAAAGAAGGACCCGACAGCACATATATTCTTGCACCATTAAATAGATCCTTTATAATATCCGAAATAAGTTTCTTAGTTTTTACATCAATACCCTTTGATGCTATTATTACATCCTTGTTATTAAGGTTCATATTTTTCACCGATTCCTCTATAACCTGAGTCGGTAATGCACATATTATCCTTTCTGAAAAATTCTCCGCTTCCTTTATATCCGTTGTACCCTTTATGTTTTTGGAGAGTTTAAAATCTTCTATGTAAGGGTGTAGTCCTCTGTTTATTCTTTCTATAGCACTTTTGTTTATATCGTATATAAGCACTTTTGCTCCTTTCCTTGAAATGTGAACCGCAAGGGCTGTGCCCCACCTTCCACCGCCCAAAATGGTGTATCTCATGGTGAAAATTATATTCGTGACCTCCTCTCTCCACTTAAGTGGAGAGCTTCCTGCTTCATAGAGGGAACATCCCTCTCAACGGGCTTCAGTTCGATCGGTCCTACCCTACCACCCTTAAGGTGAGTGAACCCGATAGCCTTGGTTATCAGCTACCATCAATTAATTTACAAAAATCTTTCGGAAAAATCAATCCTTTCGAGGTACATCTGGAGAGGATTAGATGCAAAATTTTTCCTAAATTTTTGCTGACTATTACCTATTTATTAGATTAGAATTATCAATATAGGAGGTAGGCATGCCGGGGAAACTCATTTTTGACTCTTCTGACCATAAGGTGTATATGTTTGACGAGTTAACGCCTGCCAGTGCTGTGCAGTCAAATCAGTTCCTCATTGTTCATAAGGGAGAGGGTGTGCTGCTTGATCCCGGGGGACATAAAGTATTTGCAAAATTGCTTTCGGACATATCAAGCTATATCCCGCCCAATAATGTTAAGTATATCTTTCTTTCTCACCAGGACCCCGATATAGTTGCATCACTTAACGGTTGGCTTATGACCACGGGTGCGGATGCTTTTATCTCAAAGTTGTGGATGAGATTCCTTCCCCATTTTGGTTTGGACAGTCAGTTGGAAGGAAGGCTCCACCCTATTGATGATAAAGGGACTGTCTTTGATCTTAACGGTTGTACACTTTATATACTTCCCGCCCATTTCCTTCACTCCCCGGGTAACTTCCAAATTTATGATCCCGTTGGTAAGGTTTTATTCTCAGGTGATTTGGGTGCTTCCTTAGGCATTGATTATTATGAGGTATCCGATTTTGAATCTCATAAAAAGTATATGGAATTTTTCCATAAGAGGTATATTGCTTCTGGGAAGGTTTGTAAGCTGTGGGCAAGGATGGTAAGGAGCCTTGATATAAACATCATAGCTCCTCAGCACGGAGCTATATTCAGGGGCAAGGATATGGTTGAGAAATTTATAAGTTGGATTGAAAATCTTGAATGTGGAGTTGATTTACTTGGAGAAACAAACTATAAGGTACCCTCTTAGAGGGTAAAATCTGCACCCAAGTAAGTTTTTTTCACCTCTTCATTTTTTACAACCTCAGGTGGGGGACCTTCCGCTATTATTTTGCCTTCTGATATTATATAAACCCTGTCCACCAGCTTTATTGTTTCTCTCACATTGTGATCCGTTATAAGAACTCCTATGTTTTGGTGTTTAAGATCCGTTATTATGGTTCTTATTTCCTGAACAACTATAGGATCAAGACCCGCAAAGGGTTCATCAAGGAAGAGAAACCTCGGGTTGGAAATTAGACTCCTCGCTATCTCCAGCCTTCTCTTTTGTCCCCCCGATAGGCTTCCTGCCTTTTGGTCTCTTAGACGTGATATACCAAAATCTTCAAGTAGTGTTTCTGCTTTCGCAATGAGTTCCTCATGGCTCTTTTCAAAAAATTCAAGGAATATAAGCAAATTTTCCGTTACCGTCAGGTCTTCAAAAAGGGTGTGTTCTTGGGGTAGAAAGGATATGCCCTTCTTTGCCCTTTGGAAGGGTGGTAGATGCGTTATGTCCTCTCCGTCTAAGGTTATGCTTCCCTCATCAATTTTTATAAATCCTATTATTGAATTAAAAAGGGTTGTTTTCCCCGCTCCATTCGGTCCGAGCAGACCCACAACCTCTCCCCTTTCAACAAACATGGATATACCTTTAAGTATGTACCTTCCTTTAACAGACTTTTTAATGTTGCTTATATTTAGCATTGTTTTATAATTATAAAGCTCTATGTTCAAGAATCCCGTTTATATTCATGGCTATGCTTTTTCATCAAAAATTTTCAAGGACTTTGTTGGCATCAAAATAGATCTGCCTTTTCACGGTAAATCCGTCCTGCCTTATAAGGGTTTCACTTCCCTTGCTAAAACCATCGGTTTGACTTTACCCTGCAGGCACGATATTATAGGTTGGTCCATGGGAGCATCTCTATCTTTGTTGATAGCTTTTTTATTCCCTTCAAAGGTTAACAGATTAATATTAATAGGTGCAACGCCTTATTTTTCTAAGTCATGGAAGGCGTCAAGAATTAAGGCATTTTTAAAAGGGCTCTGTGCGGGAAGAGAGGACTTAATTGAAAACTTCCGTGTGACCGCCTTGGGTAAGTCCTTCAGAGACAGTATGGATATTAAAGGATCTTACAAATTGTTGAGGGACTTTATAGAAATTGACCTTTCTCCTGTTGTTCCGTATGTTAACAAGGAAGTTGTTGTTGTACACGGCGTTTGTGATCCTATAGTTCCTGTTAAAGAGGCCTTCAAACTTGCTAACCTATTGAAAAACGCTAAATTAAAAATTCTGCCCGGAGGCCATTTCCCTGTAAAAGATGAAAAAGATCTTATCTCTGCGGTTTTCTAAGGCTGTCTGTACATACAATAAGTGGGCATTACCCCAGAGGGAATCAGCCCTTATTCTATCTTCCATACTTACGGAGGTAAACGGTAAGATTCTTGATGTGGGGTGCGGCACGGGATTTGTTGCTGAAAATCTTGAGTCTCCCGATATTATCGGTGTTGATATATCCCTTCCCATGTCGGTGTATTTCAAGGAAAGGTTCGGAAGGGCTGTTGTCGGTGATTGTGAATATCTCCCTTTCAAGGACAATAGCTTTGATTGGGCTGTTAGTAACTTTGTTCTCCACTGGACAGATGTGGGCAAGTCTATTGGTGAGATGATAAGGGTTTCAAAAAAGGGTGTTGGGGTTGCACTTCCTGTTGGTGGAAGCGTTGACATTTTTGGTTTTCCATTCCCAGAAGAGGATAGGGTGTTTGATATCATTATTTCTTACGGATGCAAAATGGACAGATGGTTTATAAAAGAGATTGATGTACCCTATAGGGGTTGGGATATATTGAGATTTTTCCATTATACGGGTACTTCTTACAATCCGCGGGGTAATATTACCTTTTCAAGGCATAAGCTTGAGGAAAGAATAAAAGATATGACAAGTTTATATTTTAGGGTGCTTTTCTTTTTGTGTAAAATTAAATCATGAGGAGGAAAATATATATGTCACTTCTTTTTTCCGTGATTACAGCCCTCCTTTTCGGATTTTACAGTTGTACAGCAAAACCTGTCAACGGTAAGGCGGAGGGGGAAATATTGCAAGATAAAGAAGATAAGGAAGAGGCTGTGGAAGAAACGGTCGTTGCGGGAAATTCGGTGCTGGCACGATTTGAAAAGGAGCTCACCGAGATTGTTAGGAAGGTTTCACCTTCTGTAGTTACCATATTTGCAACTCAAGAAGCAACGGACGGATTCTTTGATGAATTTGATTTTCCCTTTCCTTTTCCTTTTGATGTTCCTCGCAGGAGAAGATCGTTGGGTTCGGGGGTAATAGTTAAGTACGATGAAGATAAGAGTGTATTTTATATACTTACGAACAACCATGTTGTGCAGAATGCGGATGTTATCAGGGTAAGTTTTGACAGACATACAGAGAAGAGGGGAAAGCTTGTCGGGAGGGATCCTAAAACCGATATAGCGGTTATAGAAGTGGATGCGAAGGAAATCAGTAATCCCAAAGGTAGAGTAGCAAAACTGGGAAATTCGGATAAGGTTAGGGTGGGTCAGATAGTAATAGCGATAGGTAATCCTTACGGGCTTGAGAGGACTGTTACGGTGGGTGTAGTTTCCGCCCTAAGAAGAAGTATAGGTATAACCCAGTATGAAAACTTCATACAGACTGATGCTCCGATAAATCCGGGCAATTCCGGAGGTCCCCTGATTAATATAAGGGGAGAGGTTATAGGTATAAATACTGCTATAGTGGCGGAAGGGCAGGGTCTCGGTTTTGCCATACCCATTAACCTTGCTAAATGGGTTATGGAACAGCTGATAGAAAAAGGTGAGGTTATAAGGGGGTGGCTCGGTGTTATCATTCAGGAGATAACGCCAGAGATTGCGGAAGCTATAAATGTTAAGGAAGGTATCCTTATAGCCCAGGTTATGAAGGACAGCCCTGCGGAAAAGGCGGGCTTGAAAGTTGGTGATATAATAATAGAACTTAACGGTAAGAAGATAGATAGTGTCAGGGATTTACAACTTAAAATAATGAAGACCCCTCCCGGAACTGAGGTCAGTCTAACTATCCTGAGAAAGAGTAAAAAGAAGGTGATAAAGGTTAAAGTGGGCAGGTTACCGGAGAGAAAGGTAAAGGTTTATGATAAGGAACAGGGTAAGGATCTCGGTATCAATATAAGAAACTTAACGCCGGAGGAGAAGGCAAGGTTAGGACTTGAAGGGGGTGTAAGGGTAATAGCGGTGGCTCCGGGCAGTCTCGCGTACTACAGCGGTCTTAGACCCGGTGACATCATCATATCTGTCAACAATAAATCCGTTGAGGATGTTGACGAATTTATATCTATGGTAGAGGATTTGAAGGATGCGGGTCGCAGTAAAGCCCTTTTACTTGTAAGGAGGGGAGAAACAAACATATACCTTGTTTTAAGGTTGAGGTGATGTCATGCTTTCGGATACAGAACAAGAACTTATTAATCAGTATTTAAAAAAGATTGCTAAGATTCCTCTGCTTACACCGGAGGAAGAAAAGGAGCTTGCCTACAGGGCAAGGAAGGGGGACAAGGAAGCCCTGCAAAAGCTTGTTGAATCAAATTTGAGGTTTGTTATAAGTGTTGCGAAGCAGTATATAGGTTATGGGCTACCTCTTTCCGAACTTATAGCTGCGGGTAACTTGGGTCTTCTTGAAGCGGTCAAGAGGTTTGATCCTGATAGGGATGTAAAGTTCATATCTTACGCTGTTTGGTGGATAAGACAGGCAATTATGCAAGCCCTATCTCAGCAGACAGGGGCTGTAAGGATTCCCTTGAAGCAGTCTCATCTTATAAGCAGGGTAAGTAATGTTTATAATGAACTTGTGCGCCAGCTTGAAAGGGAACCCACTCCGGAGGAAGTAGCGGAGAAACTAAGTAAGGATATTATAGCCAAGGAACTCTCTAAAAAGTTGGGCAGACAGCCTACGGAAACTGAGATTGAGGAGGCTTTCAAAAAGGAAGGCTATAAGATCTCTCCCCAAGAGGTTGAGAAGTGTTTACAGGTTTGCAGGATACCCCTTTCACTTGATGTACCAGTTGGAGAGAATGAGGACACATTTTTTATTGATTTTCTTACAAAGCACGGAACCGCAGAGGTAGAGGAAGCCATAGTTAGGGAGGCTATGAGCAAAGAAATATACGATATACTTGAGAAACTTCCTGATAAGGAAAAACGAGTTATTGAACTTAGATTTGGTCTCAGAGGAGGTGAGCCAAAAACCCTCAGGGAGATTGGGGAGATCTTGGGGGTTTCACGAGAGAGGGTAAGGCAGCTTGAAACGAGAGCTTTAAGGAAGCTAAGAAGCCTTGCTATGAAAAGACACTTGAAGGACTTTTTAAGTTAAAAACGGAGGTTGCGGTATGGACAGGAGGGGTTTTCTAAAATTTGCGGGGATCTCCGCGGGTTTGTTCGTAGGCGGTGTTTCCTTTGGTAAAGGTTCAATAAATCTTCCAAAGCCTTCTCCCAAATCCCCCAGGGTTGTAGTTATAGGGGCGGGATGGTCTGGACTTACGGTTGCAAAATATATTAAGAAGGGGAACCCGTCCGTAGATGTGGTCCTTATTGATAAAAGGGCTCACTTCTTTTCCTGTCCTGTTAGTAACCTGTGGCTTGTTGACATAGTGCCACTTGAGATGCTTGTTCACAGCTATCTTAAAGCTGCAGATACATACGGCTATCACTTTTTACAGGCTACCGTGATTGATATAGATAGAAACAAGAGGAAGGTTTATACGGACAAGGGTGTTATTGATTACGATTTCCTCGTCCTCGCACCCGGTATAGACTACGATTATGAAAGATGGAATATTAAGGATCCCGAGGAGCTTGAGATAGCAAAAACAAAGTATCCGCCCGCTTTTATACCGGGATCTGAGCATATTTATCTTAAGAAGAAGATACATAATTTTGAGGGGGGTGAGTTTGTAGTAACCGTTCCGCCGGGTCTTGATTACAGGTGCATACCGGGTCCCTACGAGAGGGCTACCCTTATAGCATGGTTTTTTAAGAAGGACAAGGTTAAAGGAAAGGTTATACTTGTAGACCCTCACTCCGATCCTCCCGTCAAGGCAAAAGGCTTCCATTATGCTTGGGAGAAAATTGTTAATGGTTACATTGATTACTATCCCAACGCGGATATAAACTATGTGGATGTTATTAACAGAAAGGTGCGGACAGAAGCTTACGGTGATATAGACTTTACCGACGGCAACATATACCCGCCTTGTAAGGTGGCTGACATTGTTTATAAAATCGGGGGTGTGAAGAAAGGGGAGAGATGGGCTAATATAGATCCTCTGAAATACAACCTCATAGGGGATGAGCGTGTCTTTGTCTCAGGAGATGCAAGAAACCAACCTTTTTCAAAAAGCGGTAATACCGCAGCCACAGAGGCAAAGTATATAGCGAGAAGGGTTCTTGCTTCAATAGCGGGCAAGGATATTCCCTATAAGCCCCCCATGACCCTCTGTTACTCCGCTGTTGATGAAAATAAAGCGGTTTGGGTAAGATTGACATATAAATATGAGAAAGGGCAGTTCAGTTTTGCAAGGGTCAGGACGGACGAAAATCCTTCCCAAAAGAATTTTAAAGCTTATATGGCATGGGCTAAAGCCCATTACAAGGATATGCTTGCTGCGGATTGATGAACAGGAGAGATTTCCTAAAAACTTGCGGTTTAATGGGTTTATTGATAGAAGGTAAAATAGCCTTTTCCAGTTCCACACCCAGCATAAGTTTCAAAAGGGAAGTGCCTTTAAAAAGGGAAGACGGAAAGCCCTTTAACATAAAATATGTTAAGAGGTATGAACCTTATATATTCTTCTATCCTTACGCTTCCACACCTTGCCTACTTGTTGATGTAGGTAAGAAGGCGGAAGGGGGTATAGGTAAGGGTAGCAGTATAGTCTCTTTTTCCCTTATATGTTCCCATCAATGGGCTTTTCCTACTCCCTCTGAGACCTTTATAACTTACTATGGTCCAGAGGAGACCTCTTTGGCTGATAGAGGAAATGTGATCCAGTGCTGTGTTCATATGTCCGTTTTTGATCCCTTGAAAGGTGGAGAAGTTATTGATGGACCTGCTGATTATTCCCTTGCAAGAATTCTGCTTGATACTGATAGGGAGGGAAACCTTTATGCAGTGGGTGTGAAAGGTAAGGACCAATTTCAGGAATTCTTTCAAGCTAACCGTTCCACATTGAAAAGGCTCTACGGTTCACTTAAAAAGGCTAAGGAGATAGTTAAAGAGAGTAGGGTTATAAGGCTTAAGGATTATACGGGAGAAGAGATAAAATGTTGATTATGAGATAAGGGTAAGCCCTTTCTTCTTTGCTGTTAGAATA